>NZ_SMCL01000014.1:0-129218 GCF_004343065.1 Neorhizobium sp. S3-V5DH | reverse complement strand
ACGATCGGCGACGAGATCAAAATCGTGCGCGAAAACGAATCCGTCTACATCCCCCAGGGCGAGGTCCATCGCCTCGCCAATCCAGGCAAGATCACCCTCGAAATGATCGAGGTCCAGACCGGATCATATCTCGGCGAAGACGACATCATCCGTATTGTGGACGAGTTCGGAAGAGGGTGAGGGGAGGTTGGTTCGTAGATCGAGCCTGAGTCCGCGTCGCACTCCACCCGGCATTTTACGATTTACATTGGCAAGGACATAAACCGCTACTGACTGGAACCCGCTATGTCTTTTCTCAGCAATGCGAATACCTGGCTCTCCAATCTGTCAGACAGTGCCGTCCGTGATATCGCAACAAGGATAAACGAAGACGGAATTTTCTGGTTGCCGGATTTTCTGGCCACGGACGACCTCCAGAAAATGAGGGAGTTTGTCGCCGAAGCCATTGCACGTGGCGGTCATCAATCCGTTTCATTGCGAAGCGATGAGCTTGACGGGTCCGGACTGGATGAGCTTGCTGGCTCTAAGCCATTCAGGGATCTTTTTTCCCGACTTTATTTGGTAGGCACCGGACAACCGGCGCCAGTTGTCAAATTTCACCAAATCCTTCGATGCCTTACAGGAGAGAGCGTCGCGAAACATTCTCTGATGTTTCACTATGATTCTTACATACTGACAGCGTTGATACCTGTTGAGATTCCGGCGACCGGCAAACGCGGGGACTTCCTGATTATCCCGAACACCCGACAGATCAGATCCAATTACGTCTTCAACCTGGCCGACAAGGTCGTGCTCGACAATGCCCTGGTGCAACGGGTACTGCGCGCCCGCGCGTCCAATGGAAAAGTTAAAAGGGTGTCGATGCAGCCGGGAGCGCTTTATTTGTTTTGGGGCTACCGCAGTATTCACACCAACGAACCGGTTGATGAGGGCGCTGTCAGGGCGACCGCGCTATATCACTACGCGGACCCCCATGCCGACAGTTTTGTGAAGCGTCAGCTCGGCCGTCGTTGACAGCGACGAAGCCGCTCAACGAACTGGCGGACAGCCTAAAGGCCCGTGACACTTTGATACAATTTTGGTGCACCGCGGCATAGCTGTGCGACAAATGAGGGTTATTCCTTTCTCGTACCCCAGAGGTACGGCTAATGAGAAAGGAAACACATGTTCAGGCATCTCATCATCGCACTTATCGCAGGCCTATCTTTCGCCAGCGCAACGCTCGCAGAAGACGGCAAAAACCGGCTGGACCGGACCCAGACGAATAGCATCAGCGTCGAAAGCGACAGCTATCGCAGCTCCGAGCAAACGCCTTTCGGCTCTCGCACCAGCCGGGACGACCGCCGCATCTTCGACAGCGGTGACTATTACGAAGGTGCGTTTCGGCCCAACTAATCCCCGCAGCTCATTCAAGACCCCGATTGCCACACGGTCGCAAACTCAAGCGCAATCAAAGCACAAGGATTTAAACCAATGATCAAGACCACTAGCATCACCCTCTTGCTTGTATCCGCAGCTCTAGCCACTCCGGCCCTTGCCGAGGGCGATTATTACGAAGGCGTTCAGCGCCAGTCGCCGGCCGCGGCAACCTCGCCGGGACGCAATTCTCTTGGCGATCACAGCAAGACCTTCTACTTTCCGAGGTCGGGCGCCGGCTCATTCGCATGGAACACCACCCGCGACGACCGGAAAATCGGCGACAGCAGCGACAGTAGCGGCGACCAAGGAGGCCTCTCGCGCTAGAACCGAATGACATGGCCTCAACCCCGCACGCTGTTGTGAGGTTACCGGCCGAAGCGTCCCAGCAGTCACTCTGCGCCACCCCACGCAGATGGCTGGTGGGGCGGCGGTTTCGGTGAGGAAAAGCCGTGCTCGTGGTTATGTAAATGGGCTGACCTTTTCCGGTCAAATTTGATGGCGGGGGCGATCGAATTGAATCTCGTGGGAATTGCAATGGAGACTTCGCCGCATATCGCCGTCGTGGATGACCATCATGACATCCGGGATCTGGTTGGCCAGTACCTGACAAGACATGGCTACAGGGTTAGTCTGGCCGAAAGCGGTGAGACGCTGCGTGAGATCTTGGCGCGCGAGGCCATCGACCTCATCGTGCTCGATATCATGATGCCCGGCGAGGATGGCATCAGCATATGCCGGCAGCTTCGCGCATCCATGGCAACCCCCATCATTTTCCTCACCGCGATGTCGGAAGACACCGATCGCATCGTCGGTCTAGAAATCGGTGCGGACGATTATCTTGTCAAACCCTTCAATCCTCGCGAACTGCTTGCACGGATCCGTGCTGTCCTGCGTCGCGTCCAGGGGACGGCAGCGCGACAGAGTGAGCCGATCAAGGGAAGCACTATTCGTTTTGATCAATGGACCTTGGACTTCGCCCGGCAGGAACTTACCGACAGCGATGGTATAGGTGTAGCATTGAGCACGGTCGAATTCCGGTTGCTCAAAGCGTTTCTCGATCATCCCGGAATGGTCCTCAGCCGGGACCAACTCCTTGATCTTACCTCGGGAAGAACCGCCGACCCCTTCGACCGCAGCATCGATAATCAGGTCAGCCGCCTGCGCAAGAAAGTCGAAGCAGATCCCAAAAATCCGGCCATCATCAAAACCCATTGGGGCGGCGGCTACAGCCTTTCGGCAAGCGTGGTGAAGTCATGATCTCATGGTGGAAACGAAGTCTGGCCAGACAATTCATAGGCTTTATTCTTTTAGCGCTCGTCGCCTCGCAAGTGCTTTCGTTTCTCATCTCGTGGGATGAGCAGGACAAGGCGCTGAAGGCGGCCTCCAAAAGCGAGTTTTTCACACGGACGGGTTCGATTACCCGACTCATGGAGGTCATTCCTACCGAACTTCGCGAAGAGGTACTGCAAGCCAGCGAGACATCCACCACTCGTTTTTGGCTGACAACTGGTCCACCGGCAGATCTTGTTGCCTGGCGGCGCAGCGCGACCTCGCACCTCGTCCGCCCGATCCGCAACGCTGTGGCCCTGCCTCCTGAATGGGGTCTTGGCTCTGCTTCGGGACAATTGGAAGCGGCACGAAGCGTAGAGACCAAAATCAGCGCCACCGCCGGGATGCCTGAATGGATTCAAGCTGGCGGCACGCTCTGGCCCTTGGATCAGCCCGCCAGATACACCGATCTCGTGACGTCGAACGGCAGCGGCTCGGGAATGGGAATGGCCGTTCAGCTCAAGAGCGGCCTTTGGCTAAATACGGCCTATTTCAAGTCTGTAGGAACGCCCTGGTGGCGTTCGCCATCGCTCTATTCATTCGCGCTGAGCGCCGTCACCCTTTCCGTTATCGTGATTCTTGCGACAGCGCGCATCACCCGGCCAATGCGCCAGCTCGCTGTCGCAGCCGACGCGCTCGGGCGCGGCGAGAACGTCCCACCTATTCCCGAAAGCGGGCCCGACGACATCCGCTTGACAGCCGTGTCCTTCAATCGAATGCAGCAGCGGCTGCACCGCTATGTCGAGGACAGGGTCAGGATGCTTGCGGCGATCGGTCACGATTTGCGAACGCCTTTGACTTCACTGCGGCTGCGGGCTGAATTCGTGTCGGATCCCGACGTCCAGCATCGAATGCTCGATACGATCGATGAAATTCAGGCGATGACGGAAGCGACCATAGCCTTTGCCAAGGGCGAGGCATCCACCGAGGAAACCCGTACGGTCGATCTGTGTGCGCTGGTTGAAAGTATTTGTCACGACCTGGGCGATCTGGGCCACAAGGTCGAATTCACGGAAAGCAAGAAAACCCACTATCGCTGCCGTCCCGGGGCATTGCGCCGCGCCATACGCAATCTCGTGGAGAATGCAGTCAGGTATGGTGGCAGTGCGAGCGTATCGATCGTCGAAACCGCGACCGGCTTCGACATTCTCGTCAAGGATCATGGTCCTGGCATTCCGGAGGAAATGCGGGACAAAGTGTTTTCTCCCTTCTTCCGGATGGAGAAGTCACGCAATCGGGAAACCGGCGGTATCGGCCTCGGAATGTCGATCGCCCGGGCGATCGTGCGGCACCACGGAGGGGATATAGAGCTGTCGTCCAACAATCCAGGCCTGATGGTATGCGTGCATCTACCGAAAATGGACCGTGCAAACATCCGACATCGACAGGATGCGATGGCGGCGCAATGGACGTTATAGGTTGCCATGGCCGGCAATGGTCAACCAAGGTCAACGTTTCCAACTCGCCGCCCGTGCCTCCCAGCGCTGGATGATCCCGTGCTCGGCGATCAGCATGACAGCGACGAACGAGAGTGAATAGACGAGCACGTGGGCCGTCTGGAACTGCTGGAAATACAGGTGGATACGGAAACCAACCCCGTTGGACCGGCCAAGAAATTCGACGACGAGCACGATCTTCCAGATGATAGCAATGCCGTTGCGTGCGGCGACCGCCAGCCAGGGTGCCAGTTGCGGCAGGACCAGGTGCCGAAGACGCTCCCCGCGCGAAAGCCGGGCCACCAATGCCAGATCATCGAGCGCCGGATCGAAGGACCGTACGCCTTGGCGGATGGTGACCATGACCATCGCCGTCTTGTTGAGCGTCACCGCGACGATCGCCGCAAGCTCGTTGAGCCCGATCCAAAGGTAACAGAGCACGATCAACACCAGCGCCGGCAGGTTCATGAAGATCGTCACCCAAGGATCAGCCCAGCGGTTGAGAATCCGGTGGCGCCCGAGCAGGAAACCGAGCAGGCAACCCGCCGCCATGGCAAGTCCGAATGAGACGACGACGCGCAGAAGTGTCGCGAACAGTTCTCTCGGCAATCGACCGGCCGCGGCCTCCGACCAAAATACCTGCGCGACGTCGACCGGCCCGGGAAGGACGGTCGGGTCCGCTTTCAAGGCGGCGAGGACGGCCCAGAACAGCCCGAACAGGCTGAGGGAAAGAAGGAACACACTCCCTTGCAACCGGTCTTCGAGGCTCTTCTGCGACATCTGAAATCTCCCGAACCAACTATAGCGGCCGAACCGCATGTCCGATCCGCGACCTTGGTCGTATGGCGACCTCTCGCGCGCTGCATAGAAATCTGGCTGGGAGGATTGCGCATGGGAAGACGCCTGGCCCTACTGAGCTTTTTTGTTTTCTGCATGCTTTTCTCCGGCCGCGCGGCCGGTGCGCCGCTCAGCCGTGAAGCGCTCGCAAACCTGATCGTACCCCCTTATGCGCTTGGCGAGCAGCTGAATGAAAACGGCGTCTGGACACTGCTGAATTCCGGTGGAACGCAGGCAGGTTACGCCTTCGAGACCGGTCCGCTCGCTCCCCTTCCGGGGTTTTCCGGAGCTCCGATCAACATGCTGGTGCTGATCGACAGGGAGGGCCGGTTCCTCGATGTGCGGCTCATCGCCCACAACGAGCCAATCTTCGTATCCGGCCTTGGGGAAGCACCGTTGCGCGCTTTTCTCGAACAATATCGGGGGCACTCGATCCGGGAGGCGCTCGTCGTCGGCACACCCTATGGCGAGGCCGGGGGCGGCTCCAGTCTCGTCTATCTCGATGGGGTAACCAAAGCCACGGCTTCCGTCCGCATCGCCCATGAAACGATCCTGGCCGCAACGCTCGCGGTCGCGCGGGAGAAGATGCAGGGCGTGACAAGCGGCCCGCCCGTGCATCCCGATCCGTCGGTCGATGCGAAACTCGATTGGACGACGCTCGTCGAACGGGGGCTGGCTAGACATCTCAAGGTGACGAATGCCAAGCTCGATGAGGCCTTCGCGGGCACGAAATGGGCGGATGATGACCCGGAGGCAGCCGCTGATCCGGAGGGGCTCTTCCTTGATCTTTGGGTGGTGGATATCGGCCCTCCCGCAATTGCCCGGGCCCTTTTGAGCAAGGAAAGTTTTGCCGATCTTCAACGCCTGCTGCGCGTGAGCCCGGACGACGAACCCGTGCTGGTCATCGACGCCGGCCGCCATGGCCTCGTTTCGGCGGATTTCGTGCGCAACACGGCGCCCGACCGGCTTTCGGCTGCTCAGGATGGTCTGCCTGTTGCCCTGCGTGATGCCGACATGATGGTCGAAACCGGACCGGGCGTGCCGCACGGCACGACGATGATCCTGAGGATCGACCGCCGCCTCGGCTTCGATCCCACGCGGGACTGGATACTCTCCGCCCAAGCCGTGCGCGCCCATGGCATGCTGAAGCCGGAGATGGGTTCGGCCCAGTTCCTGATCACTCTCAAGGCTGATCCCGCCTTTTTCGTCCGGCCGGAAACATCCAGCGTGCGACCACCCTGGCAGGCGGCAATCGTAGACCGGAAATGGGACCTCGCGGCGCTTGGCATTCTGCTTGCGGGCGTGTTCGGCGCAGTCGGCCCCGGCATGCATCAACTCGCCGCGCCGACGGTGCTGCGTCCGGCGCGGCTTGCTCTTTTGGCAGTTGTTGTGGGGTTCGTCGGCTGGTGGGGCCAGGGCCAGTTGTCGATCGTCACGCCACTCGCCGCTCTCCGGACGATCAGTAGCGGCGGCAACCTGGCGGTCCTGCTCTACGATCCCTTTTCGCTCATGGTCTGGGGGGCTGCCATCCTTGGATTTGTGTTGTGGGGACGCGGCCTCTTCTGCGGCTGGCTCTGTCCGTTCGGCGCCATGCAGGAATTCGCTCATCATGCAGGCCGCTTGCTCCGGCTGCCGCAATGGAACCCCTCGCCGATCTGGGACAGACGATTAAAGGCCGGTCCATGGCTCTCGCTGGCAGGTCTGGTCGCGGTCACCTTCTTCGCGCCCGAAAAGACCGAAATCGCAGCGGAGATCGAGCCCTTCAAGACGGCGGTCACAACCTTTTTCCACCGCGAATGGTACTATGTCGCCTATGCCGCTTTCTGGCTATTTCTCGCCGCAGTGACCTTCAAGGGTTTCTGTCGCTATATCTGCCCCCTTGGCGCGATCATGGCTCTCGGCGGGCTGCTTCGCACGCGGAACTGGATACCCCGCCGCCTGGAATGCGGTTCTCCTTGCCAACTCTGCCACGTGCGCTGCCCGTACGGCGCGATCCGAAAGACCGGACGCGTTGCCTATTCCGAATGTTTCCAATGCCTCGATTGCGTGACCATCCATGACGATGCGACGCAATGCGTGCCGCGGGTGCTGGCGCATCGAAAGCGCGCGGCTAATCCGGTGACCAGGGTGGAGATCCCGGCATGAACCGCCGCCGCTTCCTGTTCATCGCCGCAGCCGTTGCCTTCCCCGGCCCTGCGCGCGCAGAGGTGACGACCTGGCAGGCAGACATGCTCGGCGGTACGGTGCGCGTGGATCTGCGCGGCCCTCGCGGTCTTTCCCGGCATGTCGCAGACATGATCGGAACGACGATTGCCGAGGTCGAGGCGGCAGCAAGCCTGTTCAAGCCGGATTCGGCCCTCAACCGATTGAACGCCATTGGCCATCTCGATAGCGCGCCCCAGGCACTTTCGATCTTCTCCGTCTTGCCGATCACGTCCACCAGGTAACGGGCGGACGGTTCGACCCGACGGTCCAGCCGCTCTGGCGCGCTCTCGCCGAGGGCCGGGACATCGCGCAGGCGCGTGCGACGATAGGCTGGGAACGGGTGCGCTTCGATCCGTCCATTCGGTTGGGCAAAGGCCAGGCGTTGACATTCAACGGCATCGCCCAGGGTTACGCCGCCGACCGGGTGCGTCATCTCCTGGGGAAGGCAGGTTACGCACAGGCCCTTGTGGAGATGGGAGAGTTTGCCGCTCTCGGCGGACCGTTCAGCGTCTCCATCGAGGATCCCGTTTTGGGCCAGGTCGCCATACGCCGGCTCACAGGCACCGCCATCGCAACCTCAAGTCCATCCGCCATGAGGCTCGGCGATGTCTTTCATATCCTCGGTCCCCATGGCGAGCGGCCCTGCTGGTCAACAATCTCGGTGGAAACGGAAGATGCCGCGATGGCAGACGGTTTCTCGACGGCCTTCTGCCTGATGACCGCTGATGAAATCCGCACAACGCTTAGCCGGATCGGCGGGTTGATGCGCGTGACGGCGGTGGATGCCGCCGGCGACGTCTCCACCTTCTGACGCTAACGCTGCGGCGGTGTGAAGGTCAGGCCATATTGGCTAAAGATGCGGCTGATCTGCCCGTCAGCAAGTGCCTTATCGATAGCATCATCGACCGCGTAGGCGAGATCCTTGTGCTGGAAGTTCACGCCGATGCCTATCGTCCAGTTCCCTCGCGCAAAACCCACGAGTGGGGGCGAATGCACCTTCAGCCCGCCGTCCGGATGACGGGTAAGCCCCGCCTCCAGTTCGGCGCGCGGTCCCATCGCCGCCTTGGTATCTCCTGCAGCGAGTCCATCCATGGCGGCCGCGGTAGACCGATATCGGTTGATCTTGCCTGCGGGCCCAATCAGCGACGTGAGATAAAAATCGGCGATCGAGTCGTTTTCGACGGCAACCGGATCGAACCGGAAGAAGGGCGGGGTCGGCGCCTTCTCCTCGTAATCGGCGCCTCGATAGGCGATTGCTATGTTTTCGGTCGCATATTGTCCGGTAAAGGTCACCTGCTCGATGCGGCAGACAAGCTCGCTGTCATAAGGCACATGCAGCATGACATCGCTGACGCGACCGCCGATGGCTGCACCCTTCCAGACATAATTCATCAGGTCGGCTTCGAGATTTTCACCAGCCGTAACGAGACGGAATTTTGCTTCCACCCCTAAGGCCTTTGCGATCAACCGTCCGACATCGACGTCCACGCCGGCCGCCTTCCCCTTCTCCTCGTAGGACCAGGGCGCATAGTCCGCATAGACCGCGAACTCGATCCAGCCCTCTTCTATGATCCGGTCGAATTCGCGGCCGACATCCTGTGCGAATGTGTTCTGCGGCTTGGCCTGAGGCACATAACCCTCGCAACGCGCAGCGGCGCCGCCCGGAAGGGCTACGCCGATTGCCAGGGCAAAGAAGGCGCAACGAATCATGGCGGTTACTGTGTGGCCGAAAGGCCGACAGTCAGCACCTCCGCGGCCTTCTTCCAGCTTTCGGGCTTGTCGGAGAGGATACGCGCCGCCTCATAGGTGACACTGTCGGCGACCGGCGCTCCGGAGGCCGTCTTCACGTCGGTGGCGATCGTCTCTAGCTCCTTCTTGAGCGCCGCAGTATCGGCGACCTTGCCGCTGCCAAGCTCGTCGCGGATTTCGTGCAGGCGCTTCGCATGGGGATCCAACGCCCCATCCTCCGGGCGGGTCTCCACATAAGTGCGGATGGCCCAGGCCGCCTTCTGGCCAAGGATATCGCCAAAGGCCGGCATCTTGGTCGTGCCATCCTGGATGTAGCCGTGACGGAAGCGCTCGATGAACCATTCGTCACCGTACTCCTCTGCTTCGAGGAGGCGCAGATCGGGCGCAAGACCGCCAGAAACCGCGCCGAGTCCATGACAGCGTGCACAATTCTGATTGAAGCCGGATGCCCCGATCTCGACCGCCTTCAGCCACACCTCGTGGCCGGCTTTTGCTTCGCGATAGGGGTTTTCGGTCAGCCACTCCTCGCCCACCTCCGGCAACGCCTCCGTATTGACCGGCTGCGGCGCGACATCGCCGTGGGCGATAACCAGACCGGTCGTCGCCATGAGGATGAAAGCGGCGATCCCGCCGCGAATGCTATTGGCCGTCATGCGGTCCTCCCTCGCATTTCCAACTCGGCATTTTGTAAGGCAGCAGGGGTGCGGCGCGATATGCGACCTAGGTCGCGACAACCCATGGCACCAAGGTCGTATTTCGGGCATCCGCGCATGCCGCCATTCTGATGCAGGGAGGATGCGACATGGCGGAAAGCTTCAGGAATCAGAAAGGTTTGTGGCTCGCGGCCGCGATCTTCAGCTGGGCTTCCTCTGCCACGGCCGAAATCGTAATACCGATGATTTACCTGAGGCAGGAAATCCAGCCGCCGCCGGTCCTTTCCAATCTCGATCCAATCCCGGAGGACCGAGGCATTGCAGGGGCAGAGGTCGCGCTGGCGGACACGAAAACGACCGGCCGCTTCATGGGGCACGACTACAGCCTCGCACTCGTCTCGGTCGAGCCCGGGGGCGATTTCCTCGCGGCGGCCCGCAAGGCGCTTACCTCGTCGAAAATCCTGTTTCTCGACGCGCCGCCGGAAGGCATTCTGGCGGTGGCCGACCTGGCCGAAGCCAAAGGTGCCCTGCTCTTCAACGTATCGTCCGGCGCAAAGCGGCTTCGCGACGTGGATTGCCGCGTGAATATGCTTCACACCGTGGCGGAAGACGCCATGCGCACCGATGCGCTGATGCAGGCGCTCAAAGCGCGGCGCTGGACCCGCACGGTGCTGATCGTCGGTCCCAAGCCCGAGGACCGGACCTTTGCCGACACTTTGCGCACCTCGGCGCAGAAATTCGGCGTCGACATCCTTGCCGAGAAGGACTGGACCTTCAACACGGACTTGCGGCGCGCCGCAGGTCGCGAGATTCCGCTGTTCACCCAGGACTTTCCCGATCACGACGTCCTGTTGATTGCCGACGAGGCCGATGATTTCGGACGTTACGTGCAAGACAACACATGGCTGCCACGTCCGGTCGCCGGTTCGGAGGGCCTGCGGGGCGAAGGATGGGCGCCGGTGCTTGAGCAATGGGCCGCAGTGCAGCTCCAGAATCGTTTCGAAAAGGCAACGGGCCGCGAGATGGGCTCGCGCGACTACGCCGCCTGGGCGGCGGTTCGCACCATCGGCGAGGCTGTCACCCGGACCAATTCCGGCGATCTGGTCGTTCTGCGCGACTTCATCCTGTCCGCCAAATTCGCCCTCGACGGCTTCAAGGGCCGCAGCCTCAGTTATCGCGACTGGGACGGCCAACTCCGCCAGCCGATGGCCGTCATCAATGCCCGCGCGCTGGTCGAGCTCGCACCGCTCGACGGCTACCTGCACCAGACCAACGAAATGGACACGCTGGGCCTCGACCGGCCCGAAAGCGCCTGTACCGCCTTTGGGGGATGAGATGAGATTTCCGGCTCTGCTGATTGCATCTCTGCTGGTCACCACGCCTCTTCAGGCGAGCGCGGGGGAGATCTGGGTGACAAACGAAAAGGACGATACCATTTCCGTCATCGATACGGTGCGCCTGGAAGTCGTACGCACCATCCCGACCGGCGAAAGGCCACGTGGGATCACCTTCAATTCCGACCGCAGCCGCGTCTATATCTGTGCATCCGACAGCGACACGGTTCAGGTGATGGATCCCGCCACCGGCAAGATCCTGCACGACCTGCCCTCCGGCGAGGACCCGGAGCAATTTGTACTCGCGCCCGACGACAGGCATCTGTGGATCGCCAATGAGGATGACGCGGTAACGACGGTCGTCGACGTCGAGACCCGGCAGGTGGTGGCCCAGGTCAATGTCGGCATCGAGCCCGAGGGCATGGCCGTTTCGCCGGACGGCAAGATCGTCATCACCACATCGGAAACGACCAATATGGCGCATTGGATCGACACCGAAACCAAGAAGATCTTCGCCAACACGCTTGTCGATGCCCGTCCGCGTCATGCCGAGTTCGCCAAGGGTGGAGCAGAACTCTGGGTCTCGTCGGAAATCGGCGGCACGATCACCGTCTTCGACGTCGCAACACAGGCCGAGAAGGCCAAGATCCGCTTTGAGATCACGGGCATCAAAGCCGATCTTGTCCAGCCCGTGGGTTTCGAATTCACCCCGGACGGCAAAACCGCCTTCGTGGCGCTAGGCCCCGCCAATCACGTGGCAGTGATCGATGCCGATACGTTCCAGGTAAGGACCTATGTCCTTGTCGGGCGCCGGGTTTGGCATCTCGCTTTCTCGCCCGACCACAAGCAGCTTTTCTCCACCAACGGCGTATCCGGCGACGTGACCATCATCGACGTGGCGTCGCTGGAGCCTGTGAAATCCATCAAGGTTGGGCGCTTCCCCTGGGGCGCGGCTGCCCGGCCATAACGATCGAGAGAGGACATGATGAAGAACGCAATTCTGGCAGCCCTGGCGCTTGCCGCCATGCCCTTCGCAGCGCTGGCGGACGACGATGACGACAACAAGGGCAAGGCAGGCATGGGTCTTGCTGGCATCCTTTCAAAATCCAATCGCGAAGCGCTGCCGAAGCTCACGCTCTCGGCAGGTCAGCCGGTTGCCAAGGGTCCGCTGAGGCTGAAGTCCGGCAGATATTACACGCTGGAAATCAAGGCGGACGGCAGCCAGGAACTGGCGCTCGAGGGGGCCGGCTTCTTCCGCGCCATCTGGGTCAATGAGATCGTCATCGAGGGCATTGAGATCCGGCCGCTCGGCGTCGATTCCATTGAATTCGACGAGGGAGGCGAGGCGGAAATCAGTTTTGTCGCCATCAAGCCGGGCAGCTACTATCTCAAGGTGCCCGGCAGCAAGGGCGATACGCAACAGGTCTCGATCACCATAGAATGAGCAGGACATGAGCGGCTTGACGGTAGAAGACATCAGCCACGACTGGGGCGCCCGGCACGCCCTGGATGGGGTGTCCTTTTCCGTTGAACCTGGCCGCTTCTGTGCTCTGCTTGGACCGAACGGAGCGGGGAAATCGACGCTGTTCGGCGTGCTCACGCGGCTTTTTTCGCCACGAGCGGGCCGCATCTCCATCGCGGGTCATGACATGGGTCGCGAGCCGAGCGCGGCACTCGCTCGTATGGGGGTCGTGTTCCAGGCCTCGACGCTTGATCTTGACCTGACCGTCAAGCGCAACCTGCTCTATTTCGCGGCCCTTCACGGACTTTCCGGGCGGGAGGCGGAAAGCCGAGCCATGGCGGCGCTCGACAGACTCGGCATGGCGGAGCGTGCGGGGGAAAAAGCCGCGAAACTCAATGGAGGTCACCGGCGGCGCATGGAGATCGCCCGTGCCCTCGTCCACCGACCGAAGGTGCTGCTGCTGGACGAGCCGACGGTCGGGCTCGATGCAGCCTCGCGCGCCGCCATCACGCAGCACGTGCACGATCTTGCAGCAGAGGGGCTGACGGTGCTCTGGTCAACCCATCTCGTGGATGAGGTACGAGCTCAGGACCGCCTCGTCATCCTCCATCGCGGCCGAGTGCTGGCGGACGGCGAGGCTGGCGACATCGGCGGCGACGATCTGAACCAACGCTTCCTCGCGCTTACAGGAGATCAGGCATGACGGTGGAGGCGTTTCCTGTGGCGGGGTCTGAAACCGCCGGCTTCCTCAAGCCGCATCCCTTCATTGCATTGCGGGCGATCGTTCACCGGGAGACGCTGCGGTTCCTTAGTCAGCGGGGGCGGCTGATTGCGGCGCTCGTGAGGCCACTCGTTTGGCTCTTCGTCTTCGCTGCCGGTTTTCGGGCCGCGCTCGGGCTGTCGATCACGCCGCCCTACCAGACCTACATAACCTATGAGATCTATATCGTGCCGGGACTGGTCGGGATGATCTTGTTGTTCAGCGGCGTGCAGTCGTCCCTCAGCCTCGTCTATGACCGGGAGATGGGATCGATGCGGCTGTTGCTGACGGCACCTTTGCCACGCTGGTGGCTGCTTGGCTGCCGCCTGTTGGCCGGCAGTCTGATCGCAATGCTGCAGGCCTATGCCTTCCTGGCGATCGCGGCACTCTACGGCATCCGTTTTCCCTGGCTCGGCTACCTGTTGGCAGCCCCGGCGATGGCGGCCCCAGCGATGATGCTTGGCGCGCTCGGTCTGCTGCTCTCCTCCTTCATCCGACAGTTGGAGAACTTCGCCGGCGTGATGAACTTCGTCATCTTCCCGATGTTCTTCCTCTCGTCCGCCCTTTACCCGCTATGGAAGATGGCCGAGGCTTCTCCCCGGCTGAGAGACCTCTGCGCGCTCAACCCCTTCACCCATGCCGTCGAACTCATCCGCTTTGCCCTCTATGCCAAGGGCAATGCAACGGCGCTTGCCGTCACGCTCGCCACCTTCGTCGTATTTGGCCTTGTCGCCGTCTGGGGCTACGATCCTGCACGCGGGATGACCGCGCGAAAGGCATGACGCGCTGAGCGCTCGACACCGCCTTGGAGGAGAAGTGTCTGCGCCTCGTCGCCGCCCGACAATGCGGGGCGGCGACTACGATCTCGACATCGTCCCGCCGGCCGCCGACAACTGAAAAAACGCCCCGACCTTCCGATCCTCCTCGACGATCCGTGCCGGGCGACCCTCCATCCGGAGAATGCGTCCGGCAAGCCGCTCGGCCTCGGCGCGCACATGGGTGACCAGAAGCGTTGCACAGGGACGGTCGGCGATCAGACGTTCGAGCAGGCCCATCATCTCCGAGGCAAGCGACGGATCGAGGCTGACGAAGGGTTCGTCCATCAGCAGCAGGTCCGGTGCGCAGGCAAAGGCTCGCGCCAGCGACAACCGCCGCTGCTGTCCGAGGGAAAGCATGCCCGGGAAGCGATCTCCCAGTCCCGCCAACCCCACATCCTCCAGCCAGCGCCCGGCTTCCTCATGGGAAATCCGGGCGACGACCTTGAGATTTTCAATGGCCGTACGCCATGGCAGGAGGACAGGCTCCTGAAAGACCATGGCCAGCCGGGCCGTCACCCGACGACGTCCGGTAAAGCTGCGGTCGAGACCGGCGATGATGCGCAGCAACGATGTCTTGCCGATGCCTGACGGGCCGGTCAGCGCCACCGTCTCTCCCGGCGCCAGCGAAAGCGCGATCGAGCCGAGCACACCGCCCGGCCCGCCGCTTTGAAGATCGAGCCTGAGGACAGGCTCAGCTGCCGGGGTGATGGAAGACGCCATCGGGCAGCTCTTTCAGATCACCGACCAGATCGGTACCACCAAGTTCGGTCATCAGCGCCAGCATCCGCGCCGCAGCCCGTTCGTCGACCGCTCCCTGCTTCGGCGTGCCCGCCAGGAAGCCCGCTTTCAGCGCCTCGAACTCCGCATCGGTCTCCGCCCGCATCATCGGCCGGATGCGGTCCCAAGCCGACGGATCGGCGGAAAGCTTCTCTTTTGCCTGGCGAGAGGCTGCCGCAATCGCCTCGCCGAGTTTGGGATGAGCCTTCAGGACCTCGCCACGCACCACATAACCGACGAGCGGCGTTTCGGGATCGAGGCCGAGAGCCACGGCGGCCTCGTTTACCCCAAGCAGCGTGCGCATGCCCGCCGCCTGCATCCGGGCGCCGAAATTCCAGAAGTTCAGGGCGCCCTGCACCTCGCCGTCGAGCGCGGCCTTGTAGACCAGCGGCGGAGCGCCGAAGACCTGCTCGGTCGTGCCGGCAAGATCGAAATGCTCCACTTTCTGCGCATAGGCGCGCAGGATGAGCCAGCTTTTGTCGACCGGGCCGCCGGCGACGCCAATCTTCTGCCCTTTCAGGTCGGCAAGGCTCTTGGCCTGGCTGTCAGCCGGCACCATCAGCCCGCCAACGGCGCGCGAATAGGGAATGAAGACAAAATCGCGGCCGGCGGCCCGCTCGCGCGCCACCCAAAGCCAGTCGGAAACAATCATGTCCACCTCGCCGCCGATGAGCGCGATCTGGGCCGCGGGGGCGCCGGCGATATCGGTGACTTCCATCGAGAACCCGTTCGCCTTGTCGAAACCGTAGTGACGGATGGTGGCGGCTTCCCAGTTCACGGTGCCCGAAAGCTGAAGTGCCGCCCTCACCACGGGCGTTTCGGCAAATGCCGGCATGCTGGAAAGAAGCGCGGCGACTGCGGCGCCGGCAAGTGATTTCAGGAATGTCATGGTTCTCCTCCCCTTGACTAGGCGAATGGTATCTCCCGCTCACAAGGCTCGATATACGACCTATTGGGGGGGCCGACCGGCGCCGGGAACACCGACATTACGACCAAGGTCCAATTCATCGCGGTGGCGACTAGGCAGATGATCCGCGCTGTGGAGCCCGCATCCTTTGTGGGCATGGAGGGAGGATGTCATGAGGAGTTTCGTTCTGGCCGCGGTTGCGGCCATCGCCTGCGCAACTGCGGTGCAGGCCGGCGTAACGGAAGAGGATCTTGCAAAGGACGCCGAAACCGTCGGCGACGTCTTGACCAATGGCATGGGGCGCGGCCTGCAGCGCTTTTCGCCGATGGAAACGCTGAACACCAAGAACGTCAAGAATCTGGTGCCTGCCTGGGCGTTCTCGCTCGGCGGCGAAAAGCAGCGCGGCCAGGAAAGCCAGCCGATCATCTACGACGGCATCATGTACATCACCGGCTCCTATAGCCGCCTCTACGCCATCAACATCAAGACCGGCAAGGAAGTCTGGCAATATGATGCGCGCCTCCCGGAAGGCATTCTGCCCTGTTGCGACGTGGTCAACCGCGGCGCGGCGATCTTCGGCGACAACATCTATTTCGGCACGCTCGATGCTCGTCTCGTGGCATTGAACCGCAAGACCGGTGATGTCGTCTGGAACAAGAAAATCGCGGACTACAAGGAAGGTTACAGCTATACGGCCGCACCGCTGATCGTGAACGGCCTCGTCGTCACGGGCAATTCCGGCGGCGAATTCGGCGTCGTCGGCGAAGTGCAGGCGCGCAATGCGGAGACCGGCGAACTTGTCTGGACCCGGCCGGTGATCGAAGGCCACATGGGCACCTTCAAGGGCAAAGAAAGCACGATGACCGGGACGCTGAATGCGACCTGGCCTGGCGACTTGTGGAAGACCGGCGGCGGGGCGACCTGGCTCGGCGGCTCCTATGACGAAGACACCAAGACGCTCGTCTTCGGCGCCGGCAACCCCGCTCCGTGGAACAGCCATCTTCGCAACGCCGGCAAACCGGTAGAGGGCAACAAAGGCGACAACCTTTATGCCGCCTCCCGTCTCGGGATCGATCCGCAGAACGGCGAGATCAAGTGGCACTTCCAGACCACGCCGCGTGAGGGCTGGGACTTCGACGGCGTCAATGAGGTCGTTCCTTTCGTCGACAAGGACGGCAAAAAGCGCTTTGCGACGGCCGACCGCAACGGTTTCTTCTATGTGCTGAACCGTGAAGACGGCAAATTCGTCTCCGCTCATCCTTTCGTGAAGAACATCACCTGGGCGAAGGGCATCGATAAAACGGGCCGTCCGATCTACAACGAGGACAACCGCCCAGGCGATGCCGCGGCGGCGGCCAATGGCTCGAAAGGTCAGCAGGTCTTCGCCGTTCCCTCGTTTCTCGGTGGCAAAAACTGGATGCCGATGGCCTACAGCCCGAAGACCGGCTTGTTCTATGTTCCCTCCAACGAATGGGGCATGGACATCTGGAACGAGCCGATCAGCTACAAGAAGGGTGCCGCCTACCTCGGTGCCGGCTTTACCATCAAGCCGCTCTTCGAAGACCATATCGGCAGCCTGAAGGCGATCGATCCCAACACCGGCGAGATCAAGTGGGAGTATAAAAACGGTGCTCCGCTCTGGGGTGGAGCGATGGCTACCGCCGGCGGTCTCGTTTTCTTCGGAACGCCCGAAGGTGATTTCATCGCTCTCGACAACCAGACCGGCGAGGAGCTCTGGAAATTCCAGACCGGTTCCGGGATCGTCGGACAGCCGGTCACCTGGGAACAGGACGGCGAGCAATATGTCTCGGTGATTTCGGGCTGGGGCGGAGCTGTGCCACTATGGGGCGGCGAAGTGGCCAAGAAGGTCAACTACCTCAATCAGGGTGGCATGATCTGGACCTTCCGTCTGCCCAAACAGCTCGCATCGCTGAACTGAAGGAGCCGGGCGGAAACGCCCGGCTTCATCCTTTTCACCCGGGCCAGACAAGGCCGATGAAGACGGACCAAATCCATGTTAAGCTATCGCCAGCCCTTTCGGGAATTTCGCATGATGCCAGTTCCAGTACTCGAGAAACCCGTGCGCACGCTGAAATCGGCGCTGATCGTCGACGATCACCCGCTGTTCTGCGATGCGCTGGCGATGACCTTGACAGGCCCGGTCGGCATTCCCGACGTCGAGGCCGTCGGCACTTTGGAGGCGGCGCTCACCCGATTGGAAACTGGGCCCTTGCCTGACGTCGTGGTGCTCGACCTCAACCTGCCCGATGTCAACGGGCTCGATGGGGTGGTGCGCCTTCGCCGCGCCGTGTCGGAAACGCCGATCGTCGTGGTCTCGTCGCTCGATGAGATCCGGGTGGTGCGGGCCGCGCTGAAAGCCGGCGTGAACGCCTTCGTACCGAAGCATGCCTCGCGCGAAGAGTTCCGCGAGGCCTTCGCCGTCATCGCGCGAGGCGAAATCCACGCGAGCCGAATGGCACTCGAAGCCTCGGCGCCCACGCCGTCCGAAGAAGCGGTGAAGCGGCTGGCACTGCTGACGCGCCAGCAGGCGCGTATCCTGCAGCTCGTCTGCGCCGGCCGGATGAACAAGCACATCGCCTATGAGCTTTCCATCGCCGAAACCACGGTGAAGGCGCATATCACCGCCATCATGCGAAAGCTCGGCGTACAGACGCGCATGCAAGCCGTACTCTTCGCGCAGGAGGCGAGTTTCAGCACGATGGTAAGCGACTGAAAACAGTCTGGCCAAGCCGAACTTCGCGCTGGCGCATAGTCTCGGCGGATGCTTTAAACTTGATGACGGGGGAAAGGCGGAGGAGGCCATCGCCCGTGGATGAACGGTTCGTCGCGCGTGCGCTCGTTTCAGCGCACGACACCTGTCCGGTCGAGCGCCTGGCGGCAAGCCTTGGCCCTGGCCCGTTTTCGCTTGTCCTCCTTTTTGTCTCCCCTGAGGCCGATGTGCCTGCCATCGTTTCCGACGCGGCACAAGCCTGGCCGGGCGCACGGATCGCCGGCTGCACCACGGCTGGAGAGATTTCCGGTGCAGGTTATGATGAGGCGAGCATCGTGGCGGTCGGATTCCATTCTCGCTATTTTGCCGCCGAGACGCTGCTCGTCCCGGATCTCTCGAAGCTTGTGGCGAGCGAGCTTTCCGATGCGCTGCTTCATCTTCGCCAAACGCTTGCTCGTGACCACGGGCACTTTCCGGAAGAATTCGCCTTGCTTCTGGTCGACGGTCTCTCGACCCGAGAGGACGAACTGGCCTCGGCGCTCGCTGCGGGCACAGGGGCAATGCCGCTGATTGGCGGATCGGCCGGCGACGGCGCGTGCTTCCGCGAGACCTTCGTCTTCGACGGCAAACGGCTTCTTGCAAACGCCGCCGTGATATCCGTCATGCGTGGCGCCTGTCCGCTGCGAGCTTTCAAGATGGATCATATAAAGCCGACGGAACGCCGGATGGTGGTGACTGAGGCGGATCCGGCCGCCCGTATCGTGCGGCGTATCAATGCCGAGCCTGCCGTGCGCGAATATGCCCGCCTCATCGGTATGCAGCCGGAGAGCGTCAATACACTCACCTTCGCGATCCACCCCCTTACCGTCTGCATGGGTGAACGCCACCATGTCCGCGCGATTCAGCGCGTCCTGCCCTCGGGAGAACTTCTGTTTTTTTCCGCAATCGATGAAGGCATGGTTCTGACGATCGCAGAGCCACAGGATCTCGTCGGTCACCTGGCAAGCGAACTGCAAGCTCTTAAGAAACCGGGAGATCCGGTCGCCGTTCTCGCTTTCGATTGCGTTCTGCGGCGTGTCGAAGCTCAGGAAAAGCAAATGACAGGGCAGGTTTCAGCGCTGTTGCGGGAACATGGCGTCATTGGCTTCTCGACCTATGGCGAGCAGATCGGCCCCATGCATATCAACCACACGATGACCGGGCTCGCCTTCTATCCGCCCGGCACGGTCGTCTCGGAAAGCGCCCCATGAACAAACGCATCTCCGATGGTCTGCTCGATCCCGCAGATGGCGAGGCGCGCAATCTCGAAAAGATGCTCGACATCGCGGACGCCCTGATGCGCCATGTCGAGCAGAGCTCCGGAGACAGGGGAGCCGCCTTCGAGCAGTTTCGCCGTGCGGCCATACTCGAAGAGCGGGTCCGCCAACGCACGCGCGACCTGGAAGCCACGCTGAAGCAGCTCAACGACGCCAACAGCGCCACCGAGCGGGCAAGACGCGATCTCTCGCAGGCGATCGAGGCGATCGAAGAAGGCTTTGCGCTGTTTGATCCGGCGGAGGTGCTCGTTCTTTGCAACTCGCGCTTTTGCCGTGATCTTGGGGATGTGCGCCGCCAACTCTCGCCGGGGATAACTTTTGCCGACTATGTCGAGGTCGTGAGCCGTTCCGCACTGCTGGCGCTTCCCTCGGGGGTAACACCGAATGCATGGGCCGCGGAACGCATGCGGCTGCACCGGGCCCGGCAGGTTTTCAACGTCGGCTTGAGCGGCGACCGCTGGCTCCAAGTCAGCGAACAGCGCACTGCGGACGGCGGCACGGTCGTCCTTCAGACCGACATCACCGACATCATTCGCATGGAACGTTCCGAACGCGGCAAGCTGCTGGACGATCAGGCGCGCATGATCCGCGCGACGCTGGAGCACATCAACCAGGGCGTGGGCATCTTCGACGCCAACCGCCGATTAGCTGGATGGAACAGTCGGTTCGCCCAGCTTCTGGACATTCCCCTGCGGCTGTTGCGGCGGGGAACGCCCTTCAAATTGCTTGCCGACCGCATCGCCCGTACCGCGACCCTCGGCGACGGCTTTCCCGTCGACATACTGGCTCGCTGGGTTGAAGGCACGCTGCCGCGCGGGCGGCTTTCCTTCGAACTCCAGCATTCCTCGGGAATCATACTGGATGTGTTTGCGCAGGAGATGCCCGGGCGAGGGTTTGTCATGTCGTTCGCCGATGTCACGCGGGAGCGTCACGCGATACAGGCCATGATCCGCGCCAATGCCACACTCGAAGCGCGCGTGGCATCCCGCACGGGAGATCTGGCGGCGGCGCTCGCCGAGGCCGAACGAGCGAATTCGGCCAGAGTCCGCTTCGTAGCCGCGGCGAGCCACGATCTGCTGCAGCCGCTTTCCGCCGCAAAACTGTTCGTTGCGGCCGCACGGGACGATGCGGAAGCGACACCGATGCGAGGCACCCTCGAAAAAGCGCACAATGCCCTTGTCAGCGTGGAAGGGATACTCGGAGCCTTGCTCGACATCTCGCGACTGGAGGCGGGCGGAGCGGCAGTCGACATCGGGCCGGTCCCCCTTTCGGTCCTGCTGAAACAGCTTACCGATGAATATGCGCCCATTGCCGCCCGCAAGGGCCTGAGACTCGACATCCTGCCCTGCAGTCTGACGGTATCGAGCGACCCGACCTATCTGCGCCGTATCCTGCAGAATTTGATCAGCAACGCCATTCGCTACACCAACAGCGGTCGGGTTCTCGTCGGGCCTCGCCGGACGAAAGGTCATGTACGCATCGAAGTCCACGATACCGGACCTGGCATCGCTGCGGATCAGCAGCAAGCGATCTTCCGCGAATTTCATCGCATCCAGGGCTCGGCCTCGGCGTCCGAAGGCATGGGCCTTGGCCTTGCGATCGTGCAAAGAGCTTGCGGCCTGCTTGATCACGGGCTGGCGCTTCGCTCGGTGCCGGGACGCGGCACCTGTTTCTCGATCGATCTGGCCGTCGTCGCGCAGCACGCGAAACCCGCCTACCGGGAGGCAACGCCGACGATACAGGAGGAGCCTGGTGACAACAGCGATCGCATCGCGCTTCTGGTTGAAAACGATCTGGACCTGCGCCGGGCCATCGCGCTGCTGCTGGAGCGGCGCGGAGTGAGCGTGCTTGAGGCGACAAGCGGCGAAGAAGCGCTCTCTCTGCTGGAAGAGATCGGAATCGTGCCCGATGTCTACCTGGTCGACCAGCAGTTGGACGGAACGCTCACCGGGATAGAAACCGTGCAAGCCCTACATGCGGAATATGGCGAACGCCCGACCCGCATCCTCACTGCCAACCGCACCCCACAGACACGTCTTTCCGCGGACGCCGCGGGCATCGAAATCATGTACAAGCCGATCGCAGCCGAGGCGCTTGAGGCCTTCGTGCTGCATGCCGGCTGATCGGCACCAAGGTCGCATTGCGGCAGGCACCACCCTATGGGACATCCCTTCCACCCGAATTGGAGGAGGAAGGACATGAAGAAACTATTGGCGGCATCTGCCCTGATGATCCTTGCGGCCGGCGCGGTCCATGCGGGCGAGCACACCATCAAGATGATGAACAAGGGCGAAAGCGGCACCATGGTCTTCGAACCGGCCGCCGTCGTCGCGGCCCCCGGCGATACGATCCGCTTCGTTCCGACGGACAAGAGCCACAATGTCGAGGCCATCAAGGGAATGCTCCCCGAAGGCGTCCAGCCCTTTAAGAGCGAGATGAGCCAGGAATACGTGCTGACGGTCGCCGAGCCCGGCTACTACGGGGTGAAATGTTCTCCGCATTTCAGCATGGGCATGGTCGCCCTCATCCGCGTCGGAGACCCGCCCGCCAATCTGGAACTGGTAAAAGCCGTGAAGCTGCCCAAAAAAGCAGACGAGCGGATGACCGCTGCGTTTGAAGCTCTGGCGTCAAAGTAGGGCCCGTTGGGCGCGAGGCAAGAAGCCTGGAGCGCGGCGCGCAATTGCCTTGCATTACACGCTGCCCGAGCCTGGGCACGGGCAGCGGTTCTCGGTTCAAAGTTTGCTGGAAACGTAGCCAATGCTCTGGCGCACGGCGGCTTCCGGATGGGCCAGCGCATGCACTTCCTCGGCGAAAGGCTCGAAACTGTAGGGGCCGTCGAAGCCTGCGGCGATGAGCGCCCTGATCTGCGGAACATTCTCCAACCGGTCGGAAGCGTCGACCATCACACGATGCGCGTCGAGCATATCTTCGACAGCGACAGCCGGATCCACAACGCCGGAAATGTGCACCAGTCCGGTCCGATCCGGGAAGAACTCCGTTTCACCGGCAAGGTGATGGTGGAAGGTGTCGTGCACCAGTTTGTAGACGGCGCCGCCCTTTGCCGCATCGATGGCGCGAACTGCTTCCTTCTTGGTCCGCAGCGACGAAACCGGAAAGCCAAGCGGCTCGACAAGCCCCGTCAGTCCACGCTCCTCAAGAATGGGCTTCATGGCCCTCAGCGCCGCGACAAGATCGTCGAACGACACCTTGGTGCCGTCGTTGAGCGGGCACATGACGAGCGCGTTGGCTCCGCTCGCTGCCGCATAATCCGCAAGCGCCACCGCCTTCGACGGCAGATCGCCTGACCAGACGTTGAAGGGGTAGAGCGCGTTGATCGAGACGATTGTCACGCCTGACTTTTCGGCGGCAGCCTTGACTGCTTCGGGTTTGACCGTCCCGACGATATCGGGAAGATCGTTGCGGATCTCGACTTCTGTCAGGCCCAGACTACGGGCTGTCGCGAAGAATTGCTCGAGCGAAAGTTTGGGCGCGGTGATGTGATTGATGGCGAAACGCATCGAAGACCTCAATTGTAGAGCGCAGGACGCGGCGGCAGGTTGATTGCGATAGGTTGTCCCTCGGCCTCCTGGGCAAGAACACAGGCATCCGACGTGATCGCGGCCACATAGCCATCCCAGCAGTTCGGGCCCGCAGCGGTGCCCTTGGCAGCCGCGTTGACGAAATCCTGGAGTTCGACGTCGTAGCTGGCGATGAAACGATCCTTCCAATCGGTAAGAATATCGTTTTGGAGTTTGGCGCCAAGGCGCGTCTGGATTGCCATCGGTTCGGGCAGGCTGGCGATGCCGTCTTCGCCCACCACTTCGCACTGGATGTCATAACCATAGTGGCAATTGACGAAGATCTCGACGTCGATGATTGTCCCCTTGGCCGTCTCCAGGATGACAATCTGGGGGTCCCTGAGCTTCGCGTGACTGCGTGCCGCTGAACGGGGGAAGATCACTCTTGCCGAAACGTAGTCGTCGTCGAGCAGCCAGCGCAGCACGTCGATCTCATGGATCATCGTGTCATGGATCGCCATCGGCGTTACATATTGTTCCGGAACGGCCGGATTGCGGTGGGCAGCGTGAACCATGATCGGCGCACCGATCTTGGTGTCGACCGCCTGTTTCAGCGCAATATAACCGGCGTCGTATCTGCGCATGAAACCGACCTGCACCAGCCGCTTTCCATGAGCCGTTTCCGCATCCACGATGCGCTTTGCTCCCTCGGCGGTCGTTGCTAGAGGTTTTTCGCAAAAGCAGGGCTTGCCGGCGGCAATCGCCGCAAGCACGTATTGCTCGTGGGTTGCACCCCAGGATGTGATTAGCACGGCGTCGACATTGGGTGACGCGATCAGTTCTTCCCCCGTGCGGAAAACCACGGCATCTGGCGCTATGTCTCTTTTTACCGCTTCGGCGGAGGCGAGATTCAGGTCGCTCAGAGCGACGATCTTCGCACCCCCAAGAACCTGATTGATCCGGCGCGCATGGTCGCGCCCGATTGCGCCGGTGCCGATGACACCAATTCCGACAGTCATTGGAAAAGCCTCACTGTTGATACTTTTGAATGTAGTTGTTCATCTCGGCGCACATGAAGCGACCCGACTGGTCTGCTTTGTCTTCCCAGGCGAAGACGCAGGAGGTCATGATGCCGTCGAAACCGATCTCGGCGAGCGTCCCGAAAAAGTCGTCCCACGGCACTTCACCCTGACCGATGTTGAGGTGCTGGTGCACGCGCGCCTGGGTGCCGGGCGGATTGAGAATGTAGCGCAGACCGGAAGACGCCTTGTGATTGAACGTGTCGCCGACATGCACATGGGCCAACACGTCCTTCGCCTCGCGAAGCATCGCCCTCGTGTCGTCCCCGAAATAGAAGGTATGCGGCGCACAGTAGAGGAACTTGACATTTTTCGAATTGACCGTGCGGATGATGTCGAGGGCCGGCTGCAGTGTTTCGCACCAGTCCTCCGGATGCGGCTCCACATGCAGGTTGATGCCTTCCCGCTCGAAGATCGGAACGAGCTCTTCCATCGAGCGCCACCAGGCGTCCTCGCAGGCTTCGATCATCGAGCCGGTATGGCAGCAGTAACACGACCCCTTGTCCGGGTGCGGGCCGCGACCGAACTCCGAGTTCATCGTGTCGACTTCCAACTCGACCGCGATCTGAATGGCACGTTTCCAGTGCTTCACCGCCGCTTGCCGCTCGCTCTCGTCGTTGGAAGCCCAACGGTACATGGGCAGGAGCGAGGCGATCTTCACGTTCTCGGCGGCCAGCGCCTTCTTGAACGATTTGATCCGCTCCGGGAAAACCCGCGGCGCCTTGAACCACTCGAGAAAGTCGGACCGTGGGCTGAGTTCGATCCACTCGTAGCCTAGCTCACGCACCTTCCGCGGCAGCTCCTCAAGGCTAAGATGTCGATGCATGAACGGGTCGAGGGCGATACGCATGATGCTCCTTGCCTCCTTGCTGGAAATGACGCCTGAGGGCGTTTTAGGACAACAGAAATTCACTGACGAGGATCGGTGATCTTCATCATCATCGTTCGGGTTAGGACTTAAGTTATCCAGGTGGAGCTGCCTCCTGTCGCCACCACCGGACAGGACATTTTCCGAGTGAAGGGGAGTCGTCAACGTCTCTTGACGATCACAGGCTATCAGCGCTGATAGAAACAACAGGATGACGCATGATAGAATCTATCAAACCATCAAAGGCTTTCAGGAACCCAAAGCTGCGCGGGAAGGAAGCGTTGTCCCGGGGTTTCCGCCATGCCTTGTTCGATCGTATGAACCATGGTGGCAATCAAGTCGGCGCATAATTCGCGCAGCGGCGTCTGGAATACACCTGAGATACGCCGTTCAAGCAGAGCCTGTCGTGATTGCGGCGTCAACTCATTGACGAGGCAGCCGATCTTTTCGCTCTTGTTGGTTTCTCGCATAGCTTCGATTGCGCCCTCCATACCGCCCCCGATGCAGTAGACACCGACTAGATCGTCATGGCGAGAAATCGCGTCCATCAGCAATTCGTAGGTCAGGCGCCGTGTTTCAAGGTTGATGAGCGCATCCAGCACCTCGAACGTCGGAGCGTATTCCCGCATGTAGCTGCGAAATCCGGTCTCGCGGAGCGAGTGCCCGTGAAATCGGTGGCCGCCCAGCAGGAGCAGCAGTTTCCCCGATGAATGCGATAGCTTGGACAAAAGCCACGCTGCAGTCCGTCCCACTTTCATGTTGTTCGTGCCGAGATAGGCCTCCCGTACGCCTTGCGCAAAGTCGGAAAGCAGCGAGAAGGTGGGAATCCCGTGAGATTTGAGGGCGCTGACTGCCGAGGTGACATCGTAATGGTCTGGGCCGGTAGCACCAACAGCCTGCACCTTGCCCTTCATGCCGAGCAACAGGTCTGAAAGCTCGCCGGGCTCGCCGGACTTTGCAAACCGGACGTGCACCTGAAGGCGTCGGTCCTTGACCGCATGTGCGGCAGCCTGCAACTCCTCAGCGAAGGCCTGGTAGAACGCGTGGCGCTCCTTGCGCAATACAAAGCCGAGATCGTACGAAGGCAAATCTGCCAGCATTCGCTGCCGAATTATATTTGTACCGTGAAATCCGATCTGCTCGGCAGCAGAGAACACCCTCCTTGATGTTTCCTCCCGCACCGGCAATCGGGCATTCAAGACGCGATCGACAGTTGCAACGCTGACGCCGGCCGCTAATGCGACATCGGCAATGGTGGGACGCTTCATTGATACCACCTCTAAGGATAGGATTTCTTCGCAAGGCTGACATAAACTGTCATGAAGATTGAAGGAAACCAATCAGCAATTCGATGGTTTGTCGAGCATAGCAAGCGGCTCACGTGGACCTGTCTCATGCATCCCGAGCGCAGCCGCTACAGCGCCCCCACCTCCCCGACATTTCGTAAAAAATACATGACTGGCATAGTCAATATTTGCGCTGGCGCAAAGAGCGCTCGTGTCGCGATTGATAATCGTTCGCAACTGGCGTCTCACATCTCCACGTGAGGCGCCAGCATGATGCCAAGCGCCATTTCATCTCCGAAGCGATCAGACGAAGGATTTGCCATGAACACGAGTAAGCCAGCCCTGGCCATGATGCTTACGTCCGCCCTGCTGCTGCCATGCGGTGCCGTCGCAGCGGACGACGCGGAGAGCCGAGGCCTCGCGAATGTCAAGCAATTCACGCTCGATCACAATCGTCGCCTGATCGTCCAGGCTGAACTTCTGGAGGCTGCTCTTGTCGACTATGCTGGAACGATAGCCGCACATGGCGGCGACTATGCATCAGCCTGGTCTGCAGAAGGCCCGCGGCTTGCAAAGCAGATAGCATCAATCCGTAGCCTTTGGCTGGAAGCCTCGAACCATTACGAGACCATCGAGGGTATCGTTGCCGGCATTCCGGCTACCGCGAAATACGACCTCATCCTCGACGCGGGTAATCCGGGAACGGAAAGCGAGGACGTCGCCGAATACGATTTGAAGCTTCCCGACGGTACCGTTCTCAAACGTCCGGGCAACCTGTTCCACGGTGTCACGGAGCCGCTCTTTTGGGGGATGAACGAGGCCGGCATCAAACTCTCCGCCGACCTTAACGGCGATGGCAAGACCACCCGAGGAGAGATTCTTTTCGACGCCAATGTCGGTCTCGG
This sequence comes from Neorhizobium sp. S3-V5DH, assembly GCF_004343065.1. Taxonomy (NCBI): domain Bacteria; kingdom Pseudomonadati; phylum Pseudomonadota; class Alphaproteobacteria; order Hyphomicrobiales; family Rhizobiaceae; genus Neorhizobium; species Neorhizobium sp. S3-V5DH. The sequence continues at coordinate 101,829 of NZ_SMCL01000014.1, read as the reverse complement.
CGCCGCCAGAGCGCTGGCTTTCTGGGCAAAAGCGCTGGAAGCGGACATGAGCGCCTGGACACCCAATCGCGAGGATGCCTTCACCTCCGTCGTCGTCATGACTCCGACCGTTGGGGACTATTTCGGCGAATGGAAGGAATCGCAGTTCATTTCCGGCGAAATCGGCGCCTTTGTCGCTCAAAGCCGTCTCGCCGATGTGCAGGGCATCATGGGTGGTTGCCGGAAGATGTATGCCGAGGCGCTCTCTCCGGTGGTAGCCGCCGGCGATGCCGATCTCGACAGCCGCATCAAGGCAGGTTTTGAGGAACTGCTTGCACTCGTGGACGACACGTATGCCAGGGAAGCTTCCGGTGCGGAATTCGGTGTCGAGGAGGCGGACGCGCTAGGCAACGACGCGCAGGACACTGCAGACCGTATCGTTGCCCTCGTCCTTCAAGCGGCCGCCAAGGCCGGTGTCCGGATCCGCGGCTGAGGTTTCTCGACTGAGCAGGCCCCCACGGGCCGACTACAGGAAGCGATGAGATGGAACACATCCGCCTCACTCCCCCGCCGGCCTGTCGGCAGCTCCTGGCCGATTACGGCCCGCGCAGACCGGGGCTTCGGCGTGCGTTGACGCTATGCCTGCTGTTTGCATTTTTGTTCGGCACGGGGTTGCATGTCGAATTTCTTGCGGCGCGCAACTGGAACGCCGGCGAGGTGGTGCTGTTGCTCCACATCATCCTTGGTCTGATCTTTGCAGCCGTTTTCCTGTCCTGGATCGCCGGGCATGTACTGCGCGGCCTGCCGAAGAGCCAACGGCCAGGTTTCACCTGGCTCAGTTGGATCCTGCTCGCAAAATATGCGGTCGTCCTCGTGACGGGCCTGATGATGGTGTTGCCAGCGTTGATCCATTTCGGTGGTGGCCTCTGGTTCTGGCGCTTCGAGGCGACTTATGTGCTGACCTTTCTGCATCTCTGGAGCACGGTTGCCGCAGCTGCGGGCCTTATTGTCCATCTCACGCTGCGGCACTGGGCGCCACCACCGGCCGGAAAGAGACGGCGTGCGTCATGAAGTACCAGTTCAAGGCCCATCTTCCCCCGCTTGCGCTCGGGATGCTTTCCGCTCTTGTCTTTCTAGCTGGGGCGGAACTGTTGCGCCCCGAAATCCCGGAGCCGGGGGTCGAAGTCGCAGACATCCCGTTCTATCAGTTGCCGTTCGGTCCGGATGAAGCGGGGCGTGAGCGGCCCTTCTGGCCGTCGCGCGTGCAGACGGAGAATGGCAAGATGGCGGATCCCAGCCAAATCCGGTCAGCAGCGGAGTGCGCGGCCTGCCACAGGCGCGAGTTCGATGAATGGGCGCCGTCCCTGCATGCCATCGCCGGCCGGGATACGGTCTATGAAAGAGCCGTTGAAGCCAACGAGGACCTCCATAAGGATGGCGTGGAGAAGGCACGGTTCTGTGAAGGCTGTCATGCGCCGGGCGAGGTGCTGGCCGGACGGACCAATCGTTTCAAATCCGTCATGCCGTCTGATGCGGAAACCGAGGGCATCACCTGCGTCATGTGTCATACGGCGATCCATGCCGATCCCGAGGAGGGCAACGGAGCACTGACGCTTGCGGTGAATACCGGGGTAGACCAGTTGTCCGATCCAATGATCCTGGCTGCGCCGCGTGATCACGCTCGCGCCTACGGTGCAGCGGAGACCAACGCGTTGATCGCGAGCGGGGATTTCTGCGGCGCGTGCCACACCGAGGCCTATGACGGCTCCATGTCGAAGGCGCAGAGCCGGCAGCATGTGCAGACGACCTTCAGCGAATGGCGCGACAGCTGGTACGGCCGCAACAATGTCACCTGCCAGGATTGCCACATGGCGCCGGATCCGGCTGCCTATGTGCGGCAGATCCGATCCGGTGATCTCAGCAAGCCCGTGCGGTATGCCCACAATTTCGTCGGCTCGAACTACTTGATGTTCGATACCAGCCTCGGATCCAAGCTCACCTTCCTGCGGGGAGGAATCCTGCCTGGTCTTTCGGATGCAAGAAACACCGAACTTGTTGCCCGGCAGGGCGAGGCTACACGGGCGCTGTTGCGCTCGGCCGCAGGACTTGCGCTGCGCAAGAGTGAAGTCGCCGAGGGGAATCTGCGTTTTTCGGTGGCCGTACAAAATCTCGGCGCCGGGCACAATCTGCCGACCGGGGTGATTGATCAGAAATACATGTGGCTGGAAGTCATCGTCCGGGATTCGACCGGCGCCGAGATCTATCATTCGGGTGCTTTCGACGCGGAACGCGGCGAGACCGATCCGGAGGCCGTGATCTGGCGGGAAGACTTCCTCGACGCAGAGGGCAAGCGCATTCCCGACCATCTCACGTTCGTTACGGCCACCATCTCGCATGTACGTCGCGGTGTGCCGCCGAAGGGAGAGGACGCTGTCATCTACGAGACGCAGCTTCCGCCGGATGCCAAGGGGCCATTCAGGCTGGAGGCGCGGCTCTGGTACCGCGTCGCCACCCAGGAATTTACCTATAACACGCTGAAGACGGACCTCGTCATTCCGCCGTTCGAGCTGGCGACCGCTACATTCAGCCTTCCCGATACCGAAAAGGTCCGACCATGATCAAAAATGCCTGCCGCGCCGCCGTGCTCGTGTTTGTTCTCATACTGGGATCGACAGCGCAGGCGCAGGTGGTTCCCTGGCAGGACGCCGAAGTGGTGAGGACGGAAAGTGCGCAGATACAGCGCCGATTGTTCCGGACGCCGGACGCCGCCCTTCGCAAAGAGGTCGAAGAGCGGCTGGAGCGGGTCACCCATCTGTGGAGCAACCAGCTCGAGGCAGCTTATGAACGGATGGGACCCAATGAGGCCCATCGTGTGGCCGAGTCCGTTGCGGCATTTGCCGAGGCTGTTTCCCGATGGGATTCGGTGAACGCCGCCACCGCGCGTGCACAAATTTGGACAGCCATGCTCGACGGCGCCTTTCGCGCGACCCTGGATTGCCTGGAGCAAGGTCGCATGGAGGATGCCGCCGCCTGGCTCAACATTCGTGAATATGCGCGCACATCCCGCGATACGGCTGCCAGCATCGCCATGCGCGAAGCGCTTGCGGGCCGCATTGAGGCGGAGCGTGCTCGCGAGGTCATCGAGGCGGAGCTGCTTGGCATCTATGCGGGTGAATTGCGCAAGGCAATCGCCGAAGCGCGGTCGCACCTAGCCACAGGCTATGGAGTGCAGTTATCCGCAGCTCTGTCTCGCGCAATCGGTCTTTACGCACTGCTATCCGACAATATTGCGAGCCGGCTCGAACCCGATGAGGGCAGGATACTCGGCGACGCCTTCGCGCGGCTCGCCCAAGCGTCGCCGACCGACGGGCAGGCCCTTCACTCGTTGGTCGTGCAGATCGAGGCGACCCTTGCCACCTATGCGCCGACCATCTTGTCCGCAGATGAACTCGACCGACGTGTTCGGCTACTGGCGCGCTTCATCGGCCTCGTTCCGGTGGAATACGAAAAGGGAGTGAGGGACGGCGAGATCACCATCCCTTTCGAATACTTCGAGGCCGGCCTGTTTCGCGACCGTGCGGAGATGCTGTTCGGTGACCTCGGCTACGACCTTGCCGCCCGGTCTCCCGGGTCGTTCGAGCGCTTTACTGCAATTCTCGCTCAGATGAAGACCCTGGTCGCGGACAAGGGTGACGAGACAGTTGTGCGATCTCTCGCGGACGAGGCGGGTAGCCTTCTTGCGGATCTCTATGGGACGAAGCTGAATCAGGGCGGCCATGAGGCCGCTCTGTCGCTGCTGCCGGATATTCTCAACGGAATTCTGCTGGTATCTCAGGCTGGCGACTGGGAGGAAGCCGAACTGAAACGGCTGGAAGCCTATGCGCTGTTCGATCCCGACATCGAGCAACGCCTGATGCCGCGCGCCCCGAGCCTGGCGCTGAAGATGGAGGCGGGCTTCTGGGAGGGCAGCGTCGCTGAACCGGGTCTGGGGCGCATCATTGCCGACCGCAGTCCGGAGTTGCTGAAGCAAACCATTGCCCGGATGAAGAGCGCGACGGAGGAGGCGAAAGAGGTGCTGAATACCCAGCTTTCATCATCCGGCGCCTTCCTGCAATCCCTTGCCATCCTGCTGCGAGAAGGATTGGAAGCCGTGCTGGTTCTTGCGTGCATGGTCGGTGCCCTGAAAGCGAACCGCATGCCGGCCGCCGGGAGAGGAGGCTGGCGCTGGCCGTTGAGCTGCGGTGTAGCGGTTGCGCTCGTCGGTTCCCTCGTACTCTGGCTGGTCGTCGGCAAATTGTTTGCAATGAGCACCCTGCAACGTGAACTCCTCGAGGGCGCAACCGCACTGATCGCGGCAGCGGTTCTTGTCTACGTGACCCATTGGATATTCCGCAAAGCCTATGTCGGGGATTGGGTGGGCGAAATACGCAGGAAGACTGCAGCCGCCACCCAAGCCAGGACCGGGGAAAAAGTGAGGTATTTCGGTTGGTTCACGCTGTTTGCACTGTCCTTCCTCGTCGTTTTCCGGGAAGGGTTCGAGACGGTTCTGTTCTACGAGGCCTTGCTGTTCGATGCCCCAGCCCTACCGGTGCTTGCAGGACTTGCAATCGGCGGACTGCTCGCCGCGGCCGTTGCCTATGCCATCCTCGGCCTGGGGGCGAAGTTGCCGGTCGCGGCCTTCTTTCGGCTAACGGGATGCCTGCTCGCTCTCCTCAGCATCGTCCTTATCGGAAGTGGGGTCCGTGGCCTGCAGACCGCAGCCCTCCTCTCCGCGACGCCGGTGGCTTGGTTCCCCGATCGCCCCTGGATGCAGCTCTATTTCGGCCTCTATCCTGTCGCCGAAGCATTGCTGGCACAGGCGGGTATGGCGGCTCTGCTGCTGCTGTCGGTAATCTGGCTGCTGCTGACAAAGGCGTTGGAGACGCGCGCCAGCAACACGCCGGTAGCGCCTCGGGAGCCGGTCTAGAGCTTGAGCATGAGAACCGCCGTCCCACACAACGCCGTCCGATCGCCATGCAGACCTGACATATCGACTTGCAAACACGTCAAGGGAGGCGTGGCTCATGGCTCGATCAAAGGCCGGCCGTCGGCAACTTGATCGGCGTGTGGCGAGCCCTGTGCGGCTGCCTATACCTACCTTCATCTACTCGCGGATGAATACGAGGCATTCGATGAGAGCTCCGGCCGAGAACTGCGCCTTCGCGCGCATATCTTCGTTCCTTTCGTGCTCCGCGAGATCCAGATAGGCATCGAGGATGAGTTCGCAGAGCGGAACAAGCCGTGTGTCGGCGCCTGGCAAGGCATTGTCCAGCACGCTGGTCCTGCCGTAGGGCTTGGCGAGGATATCTCCGCTACGTGCCCGCGACGCCACCGCCAACTTGCGCAATCTTTCCGCTTCATCCCGCGTAACCTCGTTGGCTTTTGCTTCAAGGTGATCTGCAAGGCGCAGTTCCAGCTGGGCCAGACCAGGACGCGCCGGATTTCCCTCCGCATGGCGCAAATTGTGAAAGGCACGCCGACGTTCGCGGCGAAGAGTTGCCACATGGCCCAGTTCCTCGCGCGCCATCTGTTCGGCAGCGTCCCGTATCTCGTCGGATGGCGCGTGGGCGGCGACATAGGTCCAGAACACAAAGGCGCGTTCCTCATTGCGTACCGCCATGGAGAAGGCCCGATATGAGCTGAGAAGTTCCGGCGCGACCATGCTCGCTCCCTCATCGTCGAACATTGCCTGCTCGGGGCGAACCACCGCCGGAATGGCAACAGCCGACTGCTCGATCCATCGATCGACATTGCCGAGATGCCCCTCTTCCTCCGCACACAAGGTTTCGAAGACAGCAGCAAGATCCGGGCGATGCTCTCTTCTCATGCGTTCGGCAAGCGCCCTATATCCGGCGATCGCCTCCTGTTCGAGAGCCCGGGCCATCGACAGAAGCGCTTGCATCGATTCGATCTGCCACGGTTGTTTTCCGTCGTCTGCCATTCTTGCTCCCTCGCCGGCTTTCCTGACGCGCATCCGCCAAGTCCAGCCAATCTGCGCGAAAGATGCCTCTCAAAGTTTGACTTAGCACAAAGTGCACCCGTGTTGCCCTCGATAGACAGGCTTCAACAGCATAGAGGCGTCGCGAAACGAAGCGGATGATAAAGAGCATAATTTCGAGCGGCAGTTGCAGGCCTCTGATCTGGCTGATCGCGTTGGTGGCCTTCCTCTTTTCCGCCATGGCGTTTACATCGTCCAGCCACGCCGCAGGTGCACTTTCCGGCTATCTCCACAAGGTGGAGCCGGACGACCTCTTCACGGGCGCTGACCGTTTCGGCGAGCCTGTTGGCGAGCCCCCGATCGTACCGGTTCTGCGTGGACAGGAATTGCTGGGTTACGCCTACCTCAACTCCGATTTCACGAGCTCTATCGGCTATTCGGGCAAGCCTATCCATATCGTCGTCGGCATTGATCCGAAGGGCATCATCCGCGGCTTCAAGCTCGTTGACCACAAGGAGCCGATCGTATTGATCGGCATTCCTGAGGAAAAGGTCGTTGCTTCCATGAACGCCCTGATCGACAAGGACATGGGCCGCGTGGCGTCAGGCGCCGAGCGGCCACCCCAGGTCGATATCGTCAGCGGCGCCACGGTCACGGTACTTGTCATGGGCGACAGCGTGTCGCGTGCGGCAGTCCAGCTCATTCGCGCCAACCGCATCGGTGTCGCTCTCGCACCGACGGCGGCGCCTTCCGCAGAGAACCGCAAGCTCGATCTGGCAAGGACCGCCACTAGCGATTGGCAGACACTTCTGGGCGACGGATCGGTTCGCAGCTTACGGATGACAGTGGGAGAGGTCTCCGATGCATTCCGCGCGGCCCGCCAAACGATTGCAGCGGACAAGCCGGAAACGAAGAACCGGGACGATCGTTTCATCGATCTCTATCTCGCGCCTGTCAGCGTCCCGGCGATCGGCCGTACTCTTCTTGGAAATTCCGCCTATGAGCGGTTGGCCGCGCAGTTGAAGCCGGGGCAGTCGGCAATCCTGGTGGCAGGCGACGGCGCCTACTCCTTCAAGGGTTCCGGTTATGTGCGCGGCGGCATTTTCGACCGCATCGAGCTTCTCCAGGACGGCCAAGGCCTGCGGTTCCGCGATCGAGATCACACCCGCATCCCGGCGCTGGCGGCGGAGGGCGCTCCCCGCCTGCGCGAAATCGCGCTGTTCGTGGTGCCCGCCGAATTTGCCTTCGACGTGACCGAGCCGTTCGAACTGCAGATGCTGGTGCAGCGCAGCGCCGAAGGCCGGGACAAATCGATTCTGCCCTACAACCTCTCCTATGTCCTACCGGACAGCTACGTAACGAAAGAGGCGCCGCCGGCACCGGCGCAGGCCGCAGCACCCCAAGCGGCCACGCCGGCGAGCGATATCCTTTCGGACGCGCAGGTCGCAGAGGGACAGCCGTTGTGGATGCGGATGTGGGACATGAACCGCATCAAGATCGGCATCACGATCGCTGCGCTATTGGTCCTTACCGCGATCTTCTTCTTCCAGGATTGGCTGGTAAAGCGCCCTGCCCTGTTTGCATGGATACGCCGCAGCTATCTCCTGTTCACCCTCGTGTGGCTCGGCTGGTATGCCAACGCCCAGTTGTCGGTAGTGAATGTCCTCACCTTCGTCAATTCGCTGATCACCGGCTTCAATTGGGAATTTTTCCTGTCGGCTCCGCTGATCTTCATCCTGTGGGCGGCGATTGCCGCCGGTCTTCTCTTCTGGGGTCGAGGCCCCTTCTGCGGCTGGCTCTGCCCCTTCGGAGCCCTCCAGGAACTGACCAATACAGTTGCGCAAAAGTTCAAAGTTCCGCAGGTCCGGCTTCCCTGGGGGCTGCATGAGCGGTTGTGGCCGATCAAGTACATCATCTTCCTCGGCCTCTTCGGGTTGTCGCTTTATTCCGTCGCACTCGCCGAAATTTTCTCGGAAGTCGAGCCGTTCAAGACTGCGATCATTCTGAAATTCGCCCGCGAATGGCCGTTCGTCATCTTCGCTCTGACCATGCTGGCTGCCGGCCTGTTCATCGAGCGCTTCTACTGCCGGTATCTCTGCCCTTTAGGCGCCGCTCTCGCCATTCCCGGGCGCATCCGGATGTTCGAGTGGCTGAAGCGCTGGCCCGAATGCGGCTCGCCCTGCCAGCGTTGCGCCAAGGAATGCCCTGTTCAGTCGATCCATCCGGAAGGCCAGATCAACGTCAACGAGTGCATCTACTGCATGCATTGCCAGGAACTCTACCATGACGACCACCGCTGCCCGCACATGATCCAGGTGCGGCTGAAGCGAGAAAAATTCATGGCTCTTTCGACACCCGCATCCCGGGGAGAACCCCCGCCAAAAACGGTTGTCACCCACAATGGCGCTCCGATCGGCAGGGCCGGCGGAACGTCGGAAAGCCCTGCGTGATCAACAAGCCTAAGAGAGGTTACTATGTCTAATGAGGAAAACCCGATGCGCCTGAACAGGCGTCAGATACTGGGGTCGACGGCCATTGCCGCGGCGGCCGGGGCGGCTTCTATCGGAGGCGCGCTCAGCCTGACAGGCGCCGTCGCCACTCCAGCGGCGGCCCAAGGGTCGTCCGACCACAGCTACGAGGTCAAGCCGGGTGAACTGGACGAATATTACACATTCTTCTCCAGCGGCCAGACGGGCGAGGTCCGGGTTGTCGGTCTGCCCTCCATGCGCGAACTGATGCGCATTCCCGTGTTCAACCGTTGCAGCGCCACTGGTTGGGGACAGACCAATGAAAGCCGCAAGATCCTAACTGAAGGGCTCCTCCCCGAATCCGTGGAATTCCTCAAGGATCTCGGCGGCACCTATGTCAACGGCGACCTGCACCATCCGCATCCTTCATTCACCGACGGCACCTATGATGGTCGTTATCTCTATGCCAACGACAAGGCCAATACCCGCGTTTGCCGTATTCGCCTCGACGTCATGAAGTGCGACAAGATCATCCAGCTGCCGAACCAGCACACCGTTCACGGCCTTCGCGTCCAGAAATACCCGAAGACGGGCTATGTGTTCTGCAACGGCGAAGACCGTGTGCCGATCCCCAACAATGGCAAGGTGCTTGACGATCACAAGCAGTATCACGCAATCTTCACCGCGGTGAATGGCGAAACCATGAAGGTTGCATGGCAGGTCATGGTCGACGGCAACCTCGACAATGTCGACTGCGACTATCAGGGCAAATATGCATTTGCGACCTGCTACAATTCCGAGGAGGGCGTCAATCTCGAACAGATGATGTCCAGCGAGCAGGACTGGGTCGTGGTCTTCAACCTGAAGCGGATCGAGGAAGCCGTCGCCAAGGGCCAGTTCAAGGAAATGGGCGGCGTGCCGGTGATCGATGGCCGCAAGGGTTCGCCCTTTACCCGCTACATTCCGATTTCCAACAGCCCGCATGGCATCAATACAGCGCCTGACGGGATCCATGTCGTTGCCAACGGCAAGCTGTCCCCAACCGTCACGGTCTTTGACGTTCGCAAGTTCGATGATCTGTTCGACGACAAGATCAAGCCGCGGGACTGCGTTGTGGCCGAGCCGGAACTGGGCCTCGGCCCGCTGCACACAGCCTATGACGGCAAGGGCAATGCCTATACCACGCTCTTCCTCGACAGCCAGGTCTGCAAGTGGAACATCGAGGACGCGAAGCGCGCCTACGCAGGCGAAAAAGTCAATCCGATCCGCCAGAAACTCGACGTCCACTACCAGCCGGGCCACAACCATACCTCGATGGGTCAGACCAAGGACGCGGATGGCAAGTGGCTTATTTCCCTCAATAAATTCTCCAAGGACCGCTATCTGAACGTCGGTCCTCTGAAGCCGGAAAATGATCAGCTGATCGACATCTCCGGCGACGAGATGGTCATCGTTCACGACGGCCCCTCCTTTGCAGAGCCGCATGACGCCACGATCGTCCACGCTTCGAAGATCAATCCGGTGCATGTCTGGAAGCGCGACGACCCGTTCTTCGCAGATGCCGTGGCCCAGGCCAAGGCGGATGGCATCGACCTGATGATGGACAGCGAAGTCATCCGCGACGGCAACAAGGTCCGGGTGTACATGACGTCGTCAGCGCCGGCATTCGGCCTGGAGACTTTTTCCGTGAAGCAAGGCGATGAAGTGACCGTCTATGTCACCAACATCGACGAGGTGGAGGATCTGACCCACGGCTTCGCCATCATCAACTACGGCATCAATATGGAGATCGGCCCGCAGGCTACCGCTTCCGTCACGTTCAAGGCCACCAAGCCAGGCGTCTGGTGGTATTACTGCTCCTGGTTCTGCCATGCCATGCACATGGAAATGAAGGGCCGCATGTTCGTCGAACCGAAGGCGGCGTGATGTCTCTTCGTCACCCGACGATACGATCTGGGATGGCGGCCTTCTTGGCCGCCATCCCAGCCGTGACGCTGGCGGCGGATATTTCCGTGTCACCGGCCGACGTCGCATTGCAGGAGGTTATCTCAAGAGCCGCGCCGGGAGACACGCTTGTCCTCTCGTCTGGCGATTACAGAGGTCCCATTGTGATCGACAAGCCTCTTGCGCTTGTCGGAAGGCCAGGTGCTGCCATCACAGGCAGCGGCGAAGGCAGCGTAATCACCATCGCTTCGCCCGGCGTGACTGTGCGTGGGCTCTCCGTCACCGGATCGGGCCGAAACCTGTCGATGCGGGATTCCGGTATCTATGCGACGGAGGAGGCAACCGGCGCAGTCATCGAAGATAATACCGTCACCGACAATATGTCCGGCATCTATCTCTATGGCGCGGCTGATTCCATTGCCCGCAACAACCGCGTGGTCGGCCTCAGATCCGGCCGCATGAGCGAGGCCGGTAGCGGCATCACCATCTGGAACTCACCCGGCGCCAAGGTAATCGGCAACGACGTCAGTTTCGGCCGTGACGGGATCGCGACGACCGCCAGCAAGAATAACGTCTTCAGCGGCAATCGCTTTTCCGATCTGCGGTTTGCGATCCATTATATGTACACCAACGACAGCGAGATCAGCGACAATGTCTCGACCGGCAATTCGGTCGGCTACGCGATCATGTTTTCGAAACGGCTGAAGATCGTCGGCAACGTTTCGAACGGGGATCGCGACCATGGGCTGCTTCTCAATGCGGCCAACAGTTCGGAAATCCACGGAAATACAGTCATCGGCCGGATGCAGCCGATCGATCGATGGCTTTCGGCCGGTCAGCAGACAGGCGAACATGGAATGCCGAAAACCGAGGTCGCGTTTGTGGCTTTAGAGGGCGGTGCTCGGCTCGGACCCGAAAAATGCGTCTTCATGTACAATGCCAACCGCAACCGGTTTGCGGATAACCACTTCGAAAACTGCGCCATCGGCATCCATTTCACCGCAGGCTCCGAAGGCAATCGGATGAGCGGCAATGCCTTCATCAACAATCGCAAGCAGGTCAAATATGTCGGCACCCGTTTTCTCGACTGGTCCTATGAGAACCGCGGCAACTACTGGAGCGATAATCCGGCTTTCGACCTCGACGGCGATGGCATCGCCGACAATCCCTATAGGCCAAACGATCTGATTGACCAGGTGCTGTGGACTTCGCCGCAGGCGAAGGTCCTAATGACCAGCCCGGCTGTTCAGGTCATCCGCTGGGCACAGGCCCAATTTCCGGCACTCCTGCCTGGCGGCGTGGTGGACAGCCACCCTCTGATGGCGCCGATCAATGAGAAGAAGGCAAGACCATGACGGCGACAGTTTCTGCTACCGGTATTTCCAAACGCTACGGCAATGTTCACGCGGTGAAGGACGTGTCCTTCGCGCTCAATGCCGGTGAGACGATTGCGCTTGTCGGGCACAACGGGGCGGGCAAGACCACGCTGATCAAGCTCATGCTGGGGCTGATCCGCCCGACCACCGGCACCTTGAAGATGTTGGGCGAGGATCCTGCCCAGGGCGACTTCCATGTTCGCCAGCGGCTTGGCTATCTGCCCGAAAGCGTGTCCTTTCACATGGCGCTGACCGGCCGGGAAACCCTTTCCTTCTATGCGCGCCTGAAGCGGGTCCCCCTTTCCTCCGCCGATGCACTGTTCGAACGCGTCGGTCTTGCTCAGGAAGCTGCCGACCGCCCGGTTCGCACCTATTCCAAGGGTATGCGGCAACGGCTTGGGCTCGCCCAGGCCCTACTTGGTGAACCGCGCGTCCTGCTGCTTGACGAGCCTACCAGCGGTCTCGATCCGGCGCTTCGCCGCAGTTTCTACGACCTGATTGGCGACTTGCGTTCCGACGGCGCAACGGTGCTGCTCTCTTCCCACGCATTGACTGAACTGGAAGACCGCGCCGATCGCGTCATCATCATCAACCGGGGCGTAAAAATCGCCGATGGAACGGTCGACGAACTGCGGCGAATTGCGCGCTTGCCCACCCGCATCGGCGTCCGCTTCGCCGAGGATCCCGGCCCCCAATGGCCTTCTGGAGAAACAGGCTGGAAGCGGACGCCCACAGGCGCCTTCGAAACCGAAGTCGCGCCGGAGGACAAGATCGCGCTTCTGCACAGGATGACCGTCCAGCCCGCAAAACTCGCGGATCTGACCGTGATCGAGCCGACGCTTGATGATCTCTACGCACATTTTCTGACGGGGCAGGCGTGCAAATGACCAACATTCTCATCATCGCCCGCAAGGAGATCCAGGAAGGATTGCGTAACCGCTGGGTCCTGGCAACCACGCTGCTGCTAGCTGCCCTTTCCCTTACCCTTTCCTTCCTCGGCAGCGCCCCAACTGGCAATGTCGGCGTCAACCAGTTGGATGTGGTGATCGTCAGCCTTTCCAGTCTAACGATCTTCCTGCTGCCGCTGATCGCCCTGCTGCTCTCGCACGATGCCATTGTCGGGGAATCCGAACGCGGCACCATGCTGCTGCTGCTCAGCTATCCGATTGGTCGTGGCGAGGTCATCTTCGGTAAGTTTTTCGGCCACCTGGCTATCCTCGCTTTTGCCACGTTGATCGGCTTCGGAGCCTCGGCGGCGGCCCTGACATTGACAGGTACGCATATCACCGGTGAAAGCTGGTTGGCCTTCCTCTCCATGCTCGGTTCCTCGGTACTGCTCGGCGCAGTGTTTCTTGCCATCGGCTATCTCACAAGCACGCTCGCCCGCGAACGCAGCACAGCAGGCGGCATCGCGATCGGCATATGGCTGTTTTTCGTGCTGATCTACGACATGGCGCTGCTCGGCGGACTGGTCGCTGCCCAAGGCCGCGCCGTGCCGGCCCTCCTGCTCGATCTTCTGCTTGTCGCCAATCCGACCGACGCCTACCGCCTGCTCAATCTTGGCTCCGGAAACGCCGGCGCACTGTCGGGCATGGGAGGCGTCGCCGCCAATAGCCGCCTGTCGACTCCTGTAATGATCGTGGCGCTCTCCCTTTGGACCATTGTTCCCCTTGGCCTTGCCAGTTTCTTTTTTTCCAGGAGAGAAGCATGAACGTTCCCCTGGCCATAATTGCGCTTGCCTCGACGCTCCTGCTTTCCGGATGCAGCGGTCAGGAAGAGGCAACCCCACCCGCTCCCTTCGCCCTTACCGAGGATGCGATGGGCCGCTATTGCGGCATGAACGTGCTCGAACATCCAGGGCCAAAAGGTCAGATCATTCTTGAACATATCCCGGAAGCGATCTGGTTTTCGTCGGCCCGGGACACCCTGGCCTTCACGATGTTGCCGGAGGAGCCGCGGGATATCGCAGCCATCTACGTATCCGACATGAGCAGGGCTCCAAGCTGGGAAGAGCCGGGAGCGGAAAACTGGATAGACGCAAAGAAGGCCTATTTCGTCATCGGCAGCACACAGCGCGGCGGCATGGATGCAGACGAAGCGGTCCCCTTCTCCGTTCAGGAGGATGCGCGCAGCTTCGCGCAACAACACGGGGGGAGGATCGTCGGTTTCAGCGATATTCCAAGGGATTACATCCTGAGCGCCGATGCGGCGACCGATACGGCATCAAATGACACCACGGAGGGGCACGCAGATGACTAGCGGAATATCACGCCGCAGAACGTTGCGGATCCTGGGTGCAGCCGCCGGGCTATCGTTGCTTCCCTCCCACGGTAGGGCCGGTGTGCAAATCGAGCCGGTCGTCTGGCATGGCCATGCGCTTGGAGCCGCGACCACGCTCATCCTCAACCATCCGGACCGCTCATTTGCGAAAAACCTGATCGGTCGCGTGGTGGCGGAAGCCCGCCGGCTCGAAGATATCTTCAGCCTCTATCGCAGTCATTCCGAGCTATGCGCGCTCAACCGTGTGGGTGCCTTGGCGGCTCCGTCGCGACATCTGGTGGCCGTGCTGCAAGCGAGCCGCGAAGCCTGGGAGAAAACGAACGGAATTTTCGACCCCAGCATCCAGCCGCTCTGGGCACTTTACGCCCGCCACTTCAGCAAGACTGATGCCGCGGCCTCCGGCCCTTCTCAGGTCGAGCTGGAGCAGGCCAGAACCTCCATTGGTTTTCAGCACCTGGAGTTCAGCCGTGATCGGATCGTCTTCAAACGGCCCGGTATGGCGTTGACGCTCAACGGGATCGCCCAGGGTTACGTCACGGACCGAGTGGTCGCTCTGATGCGGGAGAGTGGCATCGAAAGCAGCTTGGTCGACATGGGCGAAAGCTACGCAATCGGGACGAAGCCTGACGGGTCATCCTGGCGCATCGGATTGGCGGCAAACCAGACCGATACTCGAACAGACAAGGTCCTTCCGGTGGTGAATAAGGCAGTCGCCACATCAAGCTTCTCCGGTTTCCATTTCGACAACGCCGGGCGGTTCAGCCATATACTTGATCCCCGGAAAGGCAAGATCGCTCCCCTCTACCGCAGAGTGACCGTCATTGCCGATAACGCTACCCGGGCCGACGCCTATTCGACCGCCTTTGGTCTAATCGATCGGCAAACAATCCAAACAATACTTGCGGGAGAACAGACCGTTTCGGTTGATGCCGTCCCTGTCTAGATTTTCCGCCGATCTTGCTGTGAGCGCAGCCCTGCTTTCGCATCAACGCTGCGCTGGAACAACCAGGGAGTTCCCACGGCACGCAGTGTTCAAGACCGGATGTGGTTCGAGAAGTTCTATTCGTCGCAGCTAACTCAGGAGTAAAAAAATGGGTTCCTTTAGTGCCTGGCATTGGTTGATCGTAGTCGCAATCATCCTGCTGCTATTCGGTCGAGGAAAGATCCCTCAGTTGTTGGGTGATCTGGGGCAAGGAGTCAGAGCCTTCAAAAAAGGTATTTCTGACGACAATACGTCAGGCTCCGACGCAAGCCGTTAAGGGCGGGGCCGGATTATTTCGATGCAAGATCCTGTCCGCATCGGCACGGAAGGCCCTTACGTTAGCGGCATTCCAAAATATATTATGTTCCGCTGCCTGGCATCGTCAGTTCTTCGCGGAACCTGGTTCCGTCATCTTGCGGTGCTGCCTGGCTAGAACTTCGGACGGCGTGACGTTGGCGGCTGCCGACATCAGCTTGTTCTTCCATCCCGAGACGACGTCGCCTTCGCCTTCCATCATCGCGTCATAGCCAATCTTGGCGACCGGTGCCGGATCGTCCTTCTTGGCCTGGCCGACTCGTGTGTCCATGAGATCGGCGCGTTCGAAGAATTCGGTATCCGTCGCGCCCGGCATAAGGCAGGTGACCGTGACGCCGGTATTACTCAACTCTTCGCGCAGTGCGAAGGAGAAGGAGTTGATGAAGGCCTTGGTGCTGTTATAGACCGCCTGGAATGTACCGGGAATAAAACCGGCAATCGAACCGGTGAAAAGAATGCGCCCTTTACCACGGGCCCGCATGCGATTGCCGATATCATGGACCAGCGCCAACGTGCCGCTGATATTGGTGTCCACGACCCGTTGTACATCATCAATGTTTTCGTCAAGAAAGCCGTCGCCGAGGCCCCTGCCTGCGTTTGCCATCAAAAGGTCGATCGGTTTTCCGAGAGCGGAGATTCCCGCAACAAACCGGCGCACGCCATCGCGCGTTGAGAGATCGACCTGCATGGCTTCAACCTCCACGCCGAACTCCCTGAGCTTCGTCGCCGCCTCCTCGATTTGCGGCTCGTCTGCTGCGATAGCAAGATCATAACCATCCTGGGCCGCACATTTCGCAAGCTCGTAACCGATCCCCGACGAGGCGCCGGTGACGACCGCAAGGCCCTTGTCTGCTTCAGCAAGGCTCATGGCTTTCTCCTTCATGGTTTCATGACGACCTTGATGCAGCCATCCTGCTTGTCACGGAACGTCTTGTAGAGTTCAGGACCCTCTTCCAGCGTCGCGCGATGCGTTATGACGAAGGAGGGATCAATTTCACCTTTTTGGATCCGATCCATGAGGATCGGCAGGTAGTGCTGCACGGGCGTCTGCGCCATCCTGAACGTCAGGCCGCGATTGATGGCGGATCCCATGGGTACCTTGTCGAGGAAGCCGCCATAGACACCGACGATGGAGACGGTGCCGAAATTGCGGCAACAAAGAATTACCTGACGCAGGACATGCGGCCGGTCGGTGCCCATGAACATGGCGACCTTGATCCGGTCGATACGTGAGTCCCAGCTTGCCGAGGCATCCGCTTCCGTACCGACCGCATCGATGCACGCATCCGCTCCGCGGCCGTGTGTCAGTTCCATGATTCGGTCGTAGATGTCCTCGTCCAGAAAATCGAGAGTGATCGCACCCGCCGAGGCTGCAAGCGTCAGTCGTTCCGGTACCGCGTCAATCGCAATTACCCGTGCGGCGCCGAGCAGGAAGGCAGAACGGATGGCCATCTGGCCGACAGGTCCGCAGCCCCAGATCGCAATCGTGTCGCCCGCCTGAATGTTGCAGAACTCGGCGGCCATATAGCCTGTCGGAAAGATGTCGGAGAGGAACAGGACCTGCTCATCGGTCAACCCCTCCGGAACCTTGATCGGACCGACATCAGCGTAAGGCACTCTCAGATATTCCGCCTGGCCACCGCTATAGCCGCCAAGCAGATGGGAATATCCAAACAGGCCTGCCGGCGAATTGCCCCACAGCTTGGTCACCTTGCTCCGATCAGGGTTGGAACGCTCGCAACCCGAATAGAAACCGCGCTGGCAGAAAAAGCATTCGCCGCAGGAGATGGTGAAAGGCACGACCACCCGATCGCCCACTTTCAGCTTCGTATTATCCCTCCCCACCTCAACCACCTCACCCATGGTCTCATGGCCCATGATGTCGCCGCTACGCATCTCGGGCATGATGCCATCGTAAAGATGGAGGTCGGAACCGCAGATCGCGCAGGCGGTCACCTTGATGATGGCATCTCTGCCGTCCTGGATTTCAGGATCGGGAACGCTTTCGCAGCGGATGTCGTGTTTGCCATGCCAGGTCAGTGCTTTCACAGTAAGGTCCTCGTGAGCGTCCCGCGCCAATGACAAGCCTTTCGGCTTCGGACGGGCATCGAATGAGTTGCCGGTCTGCGACGGCTCACCGCTGTGCCGGAGGATCCACCACAGCGGGTGCAGCAGCCGAATCTGGCGTCGCGTTTACTTGTCCAGATCCTTGGCCATCTGGAGATGGTGCTCCAGGGCTGGAGCGGTCTTTGCTGCCCAGGCCTTGAGATCCGCGTTGTCTCCTTCTTCGCCATAGCGCTTGAAGAGATCCACCGCATCCTCATGGGCGTCGACTTGGTCCGAATGATACTGGTCCGTAAAGTCCTCCCCTTGCAGGCCCTTCAGCTTGTCGAGCATTTCCCGCTGTGCCTCGGTCATCGCCGTCGGCAAAGCGATCTTTACCTTGCCGCTGTCGACGAGCTGCTTAAGTTCTGTGGCCGTCTTCTGATGGTCCTGGATCATCTGCTGCGCGAAGGTCTTCGTCGCTGCGTCTGCACGTTCGACGGCGAGCTTGCTGGATTCGATTTCGAACATGTCGCTGGTCGCCGCTTCCATCACGAAATCCTCGGCCTTCGGAGGAACGCCAACAAGTGAATTCACTCCTGATTTTTCTGCTGCCGATTGGGCAAGAGCCGACGTCGCCACCATGACCATGGCAGCCGCTAGAACGGTCTGTTTCATAAGGATTCTCCTTTCGCACCAGAACGAACACGGCATTCCCTGCATGGTTCCAGACGATGTGTGAAAATCCGGCTGAGGAGGTCGGAAACAATCTTCCGATCTCAGCGCATGGCATGTCGCCACACCTGTCGTGGCACAAACCGGCTGCCAAGATCGAAGCGGGGAAGGCCGGGATGTTTAAGCAGGTGTCAGCTGGCTGAGCGCACTACGCCGCTATCCGTGGACGAGCACTCATAAAGCACCGCGCCGCTGGAAGCATCGATCCCTGTAAGGCTCAAGTCATATCCCCAGAGCCGGCGGATATGGCCGAGCGTGGCATCGCGTTCGCCCTCCTCCAAGAGGATGCCGTTCTTTACCCAATGCTGGAGCCGAAGCCGCCGGTCGCCGAGAAGATCAACATCGACCACCTGAATATCCGGCCGGTGCGCACCGGGATCATAGCTGCGGGCAAGCGCCGAGCGGACTGCAGAATAGCCCCGCTCGTCATGGATGGAGGCCACCTCGCAGAAACGGTCGGTGGCGCGATCGGAGAGATGAAACAGACGGAATCTGCGGATCAGCGCCGGGCTCAGATATTGCAGGATGAAGGATTCGTCGCGATGGTTCTCCCACGCATCGATCAGCGTACGCATCGCGTCGCCATTGCCGGCGATATCGGGAAACCAGTCCCGGTCCTCCGCCGTCGGCGCCATGCAGATACGCTCGATATCCTGCATCATAGCAAAACCTAAAGCGTAGGGATTGAGACCGGAAAAGCGTGGATCATTAAAGCTCGGCTGAAAAACCACGTTCGCGTGGCTCGCCAAGAGCTCCAGCATGGCGCCCTCGCTGATCTGGCCCTTATCGAACAGCCGGTTGAGGATCGTGTAATGCACGAAGGTCGCGCAGCCTTCGTTCATCACCTTGGTCTGACCCTGTGGGTAGAAATATTGCGCAATCACGCGCACGATCCGCAGGATCTCGCGCTGCCACGGCTCCAGAATCAGGCTATTCTTTTCGAGAAAATACAGCAGGTTCTCCTCTGGCAGATGGAGCGCCTTCCTGCGCTCCATCGCCTCCTGTTCCGCTTCCTCGACATCGGCGGCACCCGCCGTCGCCGGCAACGTGCGCCAGAGGTCGCTATAGGCCTGCTCCTCGTATTCCAGCCGTTCGCGCGCCCGCTCCGTCACCTTGGCCGGGGAAAGACGCGGCGGGCGGCGGTAGTGGAAGACGCCCTGGTCCATCAGTGCATGGGCCGAATCGAGAATTCCCTCCACGGCTGCAAGCCCATGCCGCTCCTCGCATTTGGCGATGTATTTTTTGGCGAAGTCCATGTAACCGAGGATCGCTCCGGCATCCGTCCACTGGCGGAAGAGATAGTTGTTCTTGAAGAAATGGTTGTGGCCGAAAGCGGCATGCGCCGTCACCAACGCCTGCATCGGCATGGTGTTTTCTTCCATGAGATAGGTGATGCAGGGATTGGAATTGATGACCAGTTCATAGGCGAGCCCGCGCATACCCTTGCGGTAGAGGTGGCTTTCGAAGGCGAAGCGCTTGCCAAAGGACCAGTGCTGGTACATCAGCGGCATGCCGATGGAGGAATAGGCGTCGAGCATCTGTTCGGAAGAGATGACCTCGATCTGGTTGGGATAGATATCCAGCCCCAGTTCGCCGACGGCGATCTCTTCGATGGCGTCGTAAGCGCGCGACAGCGTGGCGAAGTTCCATTCGGAACTTTCAAACAGCAAGGTGGCGTCGCGTGCCATGATCACTCCGTTTCATCGGCCGGGCTGGGCTCCCTTGTGCCGGGCAAAGAGTTTTCGGAAAACCGGATAGATATCGGCGGGCCTCGCGATGCGGGTCATCTGGAAATTCGCTATCCTGCTCTCGACAGCGCGATAGGCTCGCCAGAGGGCCGTGCCATTGTCCGTCGCGCCGAAAATCTCGCTTTCCCGCTCGTCGATAATCTCGACATAGGCATAGTACTGGCAGAGCTTCATAAGGGCGTCGCGCAAGAGCTGTGCACAGCGCTCGGAATCTCCGGTCGCATTGTCGCCGTCGGAGGCCTGCGCGGCATAGATGTTCCAGAGATTGGAGGGATAGCGATCGAGGATGATGCGCTGCATCTCCTCCAAAGCCGTGGAGACGATCGTGCCGCCGCTCTGCTTGCTGAAGAAAAAGGTCTCTTCGTCCACCTCCCGCGCCTCGTCGGTATGGCGGATGAAGACGATATCGATGCGCTCGTAGCGCCGTTTCAGGAAGAGATGCAGGAGCACGAAGAAGCGTTTGGCGAGGTCCTTTTCCCGCTCGCCCATCGAGGCGGAGACGTCCATCAGGCAGAACATCACGGCATTGGCATTGGGAAGCGGCTGGCGTTCGAAGCGATTGAAGCGCACGTCGACAGGATCGACATAAGCGATGCGCCTGCGCTTCCTTTCAAGTGCCTCCATCTCCTCGCGCATCGCGGCAAGGCGCCGGCGCTGCATCTGGGAAAGGTTCTCCTCCCCCTCCAGCGCGGCGATCTCCTCGGCAAGCTCCTGGTGTTCCTTGCTGTTCGGACGATGCAGCGCGATACGCCGTCCGAAGCTGTTGCGCATCGTGCGCCCGACATTGATGTTGCTCGGCGTGCCCGATGTGGTGAAGCCGACGCGATGAGGCTTGTAGGTGACGGTCTCCTTGAGATTGAGCTTGACCATGTCGGGAAGCTCAAGATCCTCGAAGAATAGGTCGAGCACTTCATCGCGCGAGAGAACGAAGAGGAAGTCGTCCTCCCCCTCGCCGCGGCCCGGCCCGCGGCCGACACCCTGCCCCCCGCCAGTCTCGGTTTTGCCGATCCGGTCACCCGCCGAAAAGCTCTCGTTGCCGGGAAGGACATGTTGCCGTTCACCGCTGGTCGAGGCGTTGCGGAAACTCGGCTCGTCAGCGCCACGCTTCGGCACCGGCACGCCATGCGCCGTATCGACATCGGCAATCCGATCGGATTTCACACGGTCGCTGATCGATCGCTTGAGTTCATCATGCACACGCCGGATGAAACGCTGCCGGTTGCCGAGGCTGCGGTCTTTGGGGTTGAGCCGGCGATCGATGAAGTTCGGCATTGACCCGCCCCCGCAACGGTATTGTCAGCCAGCCTTGTTGACACGCATGTACCAGTCAACGAGCCGCCGGACCTGCCGCACGGTATAGCCCCGCGCGGTCATGCGCTCGACGAAATCGGCGTGCTGCTTTTCGGTGGCACTGTCCTTCTTCGAACCGAAGCTGATGACCGGCAGGAGGTCTTCGACCTGACCGAACATCCGCTTCTCGATGACCTCGCGCAGCTTCTCGTAGCTCGTCCAGGCGGGGTTTCGCCCGCCGTTCCGGGCGCGGGCGCGCAGAGTGAATTTGACCACCTCGTTGCGGAAATCCTTGGGATTGGCAATGCCCGCCGGCTTTTCGATCTGCGAAAGCTCGCTGTTGAGAATGTCTCGGTTGAGGATCTGGCCGGTGTCCGGGTCCTTGAAATCCTGGTCCTCCAACCAGGCATCCGCATAAGCGATGTAGCGATCAAACAGATTCTGACCGTATTCGCTGTAGGATTCCAGATAGGCCTTCTGAATCTCATGGCCGATGAACTCCGCATAACGGGCGGCGATTTCCGAGCGGATGAAGTCGAGATAATTCGCCTCGACCTCCTTCGGGAACTGCTCGCGGCGGATGGCCTGTTCGAGGATATACATGAGGTGGACCGGATCGGCCGCCACCTCCTTGGTATCGTAGTTGAAGGTTTCCGACAGGACCTTGAAGGCAAAGCGCGTGCTGATACCGTTCATGCCCTCATCGACGCCGCCGGCATCGCGGTATTCCTGCAGAGACTTCGCCTTGGGATCGGTGTCCTTCAGGTTCTCGCCGTCATAGACCCGCATCTTGGTATAGGTCGGCGAATTCTCGTGCGGTGTCAGGCGTGTGGCGACGGTGAAGCGGCTGAGGTTTTCCAGCACTTCCGGCGCGCAGGGGCTGTCGGATAGCTCGCTCTCGCGCAAAAGCTTCTCATAGATGAGCCGCTCCTCGGTGACGCGCAGGCAATAAGGCACCTTGACCACGAGGATACGGTCGAGGAAGGCCTCGTTGTTCTTGTTGTGCTTGAACTGCAGCCATTCCGACTCGTTGGAATGCGCCAGCACGATGCCCTGATAGGGGAAGGCGCCGAAGTTTTCCGTGCCGTTGTAACTGCCTTCCTGCGTAGCCGTCAGAAGCGGGTGCAGCACCTTGATCGGCGCCTTGAACATTTCGACGAATTCCAGGAGCCCCTGCGTCGTGCGGTTGAGGCCGCCGCTGTAGGAATAGGCATCGGGGTCGGCCTGGCTGAAATTTTCGAGCTGGCGGATATCGACCTTGCCGACCAGGGCGGAGACGTCCTGGTTGTTCTCGTCGCCCGGCTCGGTCTTGGCGATGGCGATCTGGCGCAGGCGCGACGGCATCAGCTTGACGACGCTGAACTTCGAGATATCGCCGCCGATCTCGTCGAGGCGCTTGGTAGCCCAAGGCGAAATGAGACCGGTAAGACGCCGCTTGGCGATGCCGTATTTCTCTTCCAGAAGGTCGCCCATGCGTTCGCGGCTGAACAGGCCTAAGGGGGATTCGAAGACGGGGCTGATCTTGCCGTCGATGGCGAGCGTGTAGATCGGCTGCTCTTCCATCAGCTTCTTCAACCGCTCGGCAAGCGACGACTTGCCGCCGCCGACGGGGCCGAGCAGATAGAGGATCTGCTTGCGTTCCTCCAGTCCCTGCGCGGCATAACGGAAATAGCCGACTATGCGCTCGATCGTATCTTCCATGCCGAAGAAGTCGGAGAAGGAGGGGTAGAGCTTGATCGTGCGGTTGGCGAAGATACGCCCCAGGCGCTCGTCCGTGCTGGTATCGACGAGCTTGGCCTCGCCGATGGCCGCGATCATGCGCTCCGGCGCGGTCGCATACATGCTCGCATTGTCGCGGCAGCCAAGCAGGTATTCCTGTAGGCTCAGCGTCTCGCGCGCTTCACTAGCGTAGGCTTTTGAAAAGAGATCGAAAACGTCACTGCCGTCGGTTCGCATGGAACCCTCCCACAGTCGCCGGACCCAGCCGCATCAGCTGGCGGCCTGTAAAGTAATATACGAAAAAAACACGAGCTTTGTTCCCGCCGACTTCATAAAAGATATCAAATTATGTGCCCACGATATTTCGGTCGGATTTCTCTCCTTACTATCGCGCTTCCGCTGCGCCAGTTCCAGGTCGTTTTCAGTCGGTAGCTCGACGGTCGTAAACTTGTGCCTGCTTCTGCGAACCAGATAAGTTATCGTGAGGCAAACCAAGCCGTAGCGAAAGAACCGCTTGTGAATAGTGCTCGGGGCCTGCTGTCACGACTGTCGTTAGTTGCCGACACTATTCTTCTGGGCTGACACAGTCCGCCGTTGTTTGCACGACAACCACACTCCAGCATCAGACATCAAACCGCGCACCGTCTCGCGCGGCACGAGCAGGCTATCACGTCCGGCCAACCTCTTCCATCGCCAAGGGCGTCCGGAAATCCGTTTAGACCGTTTTATTGCTCGCCTGAATCCGAACGAGAATCCTTGCAGTTCGGTTTTGTGTTTCACAGATGCTCCGCAGCCCCTATTTCTATTGCGACAAGGCCGTGGCTCCTGAGGTCTATGAGATGCTGGTCGCTGGGATCAGCGCTGGCCGGTCAGCCGAGAGACTGTGAAACCATGCCGTAGACGACGGCATCGCCATCCTCTCCAGTCCCGTAGCTGGCACCTTCCTGCTTCACCATCGTCGTTACAGTATCGAAAACGGCAAGCCCAGACTGCTGGATGAAACTGGCGAACGGCCCTGCCTCGAAATGCGTGTCGAGTCGTAGGAAGCCATCGATATGCGCCGCGACATGGGGATGGGTGACCCTGATCGCGTCCTCGTCGTTGCGCGCAATAACCGGACCGACGACAAATCCCTTTCCGAAGCGGCGACGCATGGAATAGGCGCGTAGCACGTCGCCGTTATAAAGGCCATAACAGACTGAACTTCCGAACAGCCGCAGCAGATGCGCCCGGCGATCGATGCCGAAGGCCGGTGCATCCAAGGCAATGAGGGTATCCAGATCGCTGGGGTCCAACCGTCGCAGCACAGTACCCTCCTCCAGCGGCGGTGGTGCCGCAGGCGTCACGGCAGTCCCCTGACACTGATAGACTGTACGCTTTGGTTTGAAGCCCAGCGAGAAATAGAGGCGCCTGGCCTCGCGCGTCGAGTTGAGGCGGATGCAGTCATGGCCACAATCCGCCATGATGCGCTGCATCAGCCATTTGGCCGCGCCCCTTGCTTGCAGCCTCGGAGACGTAATCAACATGCCGAAGGTCGCGAAACTTGGACCATGGGGAAACCACATGGCGGACGCGCCGACACGGCCTATCTCGTCGAGTGCGACAAAGCCTTTTCCGATGTCGAGAAGATGCTGCCAGTCCGCGGCGCGATGCGGCCAGCCTACCGAAATCGACAATGCGTGAAGTTGCGAAAGTTCGACATTCGCGACGTCGGCGAAGCGCATCTCGAAATTGTCGACATTAAGGGTTCTGAGTAATTCGCTATCCATCATTCATCCAGCCGGATGGCATACCCTCTTCCCGGGCGAGCCGCTCGTTGTCCCGCGGTTATGTTAATGGACATCGCGCGAAACATTTCACTGCCAAAGCAAGGTTGAACACAAGATTTGACCGCATCACACCGACTTTCGGCAGCCATTGGTGTTCCATGCCTCTAACCTTGATCGTCAGAATTGGTTCGCATGTTCCGCAGGAACGGATGGACACATGTGTAATGACGATTTTCAGAGGCAGGAAGTATGACGACGCGCGCCGTGGACATATTAGAGAAGCTGGTCGGCTTTCGGTCGGTCGTCGGCATGCCCAATGGCGACATCGTCGAATGGGTTGTCGCCTATCTGAAGTCTCTCGGCATCTCGGCGCATGTCCTTCCCGGACCGGAAGGCGACAGGGCAAATCTCTTCGCGACGATCGGCCCGGCCGACAAGGCCGGCTATATCCTTTCCGGCCATACGGATGTCGTACCGGCAGCCGAGGCGGGCTGGAATAGCGATCCCTTCGTGGCAAGCGCGGAAGGCGACAAGCTCTATGGCCGTGGTACAAGCGACATGAAGGGGTTTCTGGCGGCGGCTCTCGCTGCCGTGCCTGCGCTGCTTTCACGCCCTTTGTCCCGGCCCATCCACCTCGCCTTCTCCTATGACGAGGAAGCCGGATGTCGCGGGGTTCCACACCTCCTCGCCCACTTGCCCGATCTCTGCGCTCCGCCGCTCGGCGCAATCATTGGCGAGCCGAGCGGTATGCGGGCCATTCTTGCCCACAAGGGTAAAGCGGCAGCGCGCCTGACGCTGAAGGGCCGATCCGGTCATTCCTCGCGGCCGGATCTCGGCCTCAACGCCGTCCACGCCATGACTGAGGTGCAGCAGGCCGCTGTCGCAGCTTCCCTTGAGCTGTCGCATGGACCGTTCGAGACCGAATTCGACCCCCCCTATTCCTCACTCTCGATCGGCACGATCAGCGGCGGTCAGGCGGTTAACATCATTCCCGAGCTCTGCACGATGGAGCTGGAGGCACGTGCCATCTCGTCAGCAGATCCCCAGGCGCTTCTCGCGCCTGTCCGGACAGCAGCCGAAGCATTGGAGCAGAAGGGGTTCGGCGTCGATTGGCAGCTCCTCAGCAGTTATCCAGCGCTGAGGCTTTCACCGACCGCTCATCTCGCCGATCTGCTGAGGGACCTCACCGGGATCGAGCCGCTTGCCGCGGTCAGCTACGGAACGGAAGCCGGCCTTTACCAGCGCGCAGGTATCGATGCGATCATATGCGGACCCGGCGATATCGGGCGTGCCCATAAACCCAATGAATTCATCGCGGCGAGCGAGCTTGCTGCCTGCCAAGCGATGATCGAGGCGCTGGGTGACAGATGCCGGGCCGAAACCTGACGAGCGAGAGACATAGCCAATCATGACATTTCTCTTCAACTCCGATGCCGCTCGCGGCCAGGTCTTTCGCGACATCCTCGCCCGTGAATTGCCAGATCTGCCATTCTCGATGGATGCAGCCAGCGTCGATCCCGATGCGGTCCGCTACATCATCACCTGGACCGTGCCCACGGACCTGTCGCGCTATCGCAATCTCGAAGTCGTTTTTTCAATCGGCGCCGGCGTCGACCAATTTCAGGCAGCAAAGATTCCGGATCACTTGAAGATCGTCCGGATGATCGAGGACGGCATTATCCGTATGATGCAGGAATATGTGACGCTTGCGGTGCTTGCGTTGCACCGCAACTGGCCGACCTATATCCGCCAGAAGCAGTCGGAATTTTGGAACTCCTTGCCGCCGGTGCAGGCCGCCGATCGCCGTATCGGCATTTTAGGCCTAGGCAGTCTCGCCCAGGCGTCCTTCGTTCGGCTGCAGCCCTTCGGCTTTCCGCTTTCGGGATGGAGCCGTTCGGCTCGCGAGATCGAGGGCGTGCACTGTTTCCATGGCGAATCCGGCTTGAAAGCCATGCTTTCGGAGACAGACATCCTGATATGTCTCCTTCCCCTTACCGACGAGACCCGCGGTTTCCTCAATGCTGAAGTCTTCCACCAACTGCCCCAAGGGGCAGCTCTGGTGCAGGTTGGCCGCGGGCAGCATCTGGACCACGAGGCGCTTATCTCGGCCCTCAACAGCGGCCACCTTTCCGGTGCGGTGATCGACGTCACCGATCCACAGCCTCTGCCGGCCGGGCATCCGCTTTGGAAGCATGAGCGGATCATCATCACGCCCTATACCGCCAGCGTCACCCAACCCCAGACGGCCGCACTCGCGGTTGCCAACAATATCAAGCTGCTGCGTTGCGGACTCGACCCCATGGGCCTGGTCGATCGCCAGCGTGGCTATTGAAGCCTCCACCCCCCCCCCGACAACCCCGAAACAGAAGTCCCTGCACAAAAGGAACAGCCATGTCGCTTCTCAAGACCATCGAGACCTATCCTTCATTCGCACCGCGCGAGGACAAGCCGACGGCGGAGCGGCTGATTTCCGGAAATCCGGAATTCAAGACCTGGGCGCAGGATACGTCCCATGGCGAACTTGTCCGAACCGGCATATGGGAAGCCACGCCCGGCCTGACGCATTCGATCAAGGGCGAAACCTTCGAGTATTGCCATATCATTTCCGGCGTCGTGGAAATCACGCCGAAGGATGGCAAGCCCGTGATCTACAAGGCGGGCGACAGCTTTGTCATGAAACCCGGCTTCGTCGGCGTCTGGAAGACGATCGAGACCGTCCGCAAGATCTACATCGTCGTCACGCCGTGAGACGCGACCCTTTGGCGGATCGGCGTGGCCGCAGAATACACCGTGAAGCGGTGTCAAAACGGATGATTGCGCCGTACCCCTTTCGTCTACCGGATCAAGCCATGCAGTTGATCCTGTAGAATTATCGCCAAGTGACCGGAGGTAAGCCGATGAGCCTGAGTTTCGATCCTGACAGCATCGCCCTACCGATGGGACATTTCATCGGCGATCGCTTGGTGGCAGCCGAAGGCGTGATTGCCATGCGCCGCCCTTCGGACGGCAAAGCCTATGCCGATTGTCCGGTCGCCAGCGCCGATCTTGTCGATCAGGCAGTGCAGACAGCAAAAAAGGCCCTGAAGGACAGCAACTGGAGCGGAATCCGTCCGCGTGAACGCCTGAAGGCGCTGCATCGCTGGGCGGATCTCATCGAGAAGAACGCCGTTGAACTGGCAAAGCTCGAAGCCCTCTCCTCGACCCGGCCGGTCGGCCATCTGGTCGACGGCGACATTGGCATCTCGGCCGAACAGATCCGCTTCTTCGCCGAATTCGCCGACAAGGAAGGCAGCGATCTCGTGCCGACCGACGACGGTAATCTCGGCATGATCATGACCGAGCCCTATGGTGTCGTCGGCGCGATCACGCCCTGGAATTTTCCCCTCAACATGGCTGCATGGAAACTCGGCCCGGCGCTTGCGGCCGGCAATGCGGTTGTGCTGAAACCGTCTGAATTGACTCCGTTCTCGACCATTCGGCTGGCGAAGCTTGCAGTCCAGGCGGGCATACCGGCCGGTCTGATCAACATCGTGCTCGGCGACGGCATGACGACCGGCAGCGCGATCACCGGCCATCCCGACATCGCCAAGGTGAGCTTTACCGGCTCCACCCGTGCCGGCTCCGCGATCATGGAAAACATCGCCCGCAACGGCATTAAGCCGATGACGCTGGAGCTCGGCGGCAAGAGCCCGCAGTTGGTCTTCGCGGATGCCGATATTGACAAGGCGGCAGCAGCGGTGACGGCGAGCATCACCAGCAATGCGGGCCAGGCCTGCGTCGCCGGCTCGCGCCTGATCGTCGAAAAGGGCATCGCCCCGATGCTGATCGACGCAATCCGCAAGAGGATGGCAGCCATCCTTCCCGGCCCGACCTGGGATGCGGCAAGCCAGTATTCCCCGATCATTTCGGAAAAACAGCGCCAGCGTATCGACGACATCATCGCAGCCTCGGTCTCTGAGGGTGCGGAATGCCTGACCGGTGGACGCTCCATGGACATGCCGGGATACTTCTACGCGCCGACGTTGGTGGCCGGCATCGACCAGAACTCGCCTGCCATCGTCGAGGAGATTTTTGGACCTGTACTGACGCTACAAACCTTCGAGGATGAAGAGGAGGCCATGAGCCTGGCCGATCATCCCAGCTACGGGCTGGCGGCGGGCCTCTTTACCAACGATCTTTCGCGCGCCATCCGCCTCACCCGCCGGCTGCAGGCCGGCACAATCTGGGTCAACCGCTACGGTCGCTCTCGTGACCACATCCTGCCGACCGGCGGCTACAAGCAGTCCGGCATCGGCAAGGATCTCGGCCGGGAAGCTTTCCAAGCCAATCGCAAGAGCAAGAGCGTCCTTATCAGCCTCTGAGGATTTTTATGAACATGACAACATACAAGGTTGCCCTGATCCCCGGCGACGGCATCGGCCGTGACATGGTTGCCGCTGCATGGCTTGTGCTGCAAAAGGCGGCCGGTCCTCACGGCTTTGGTCTCGAGGGCGCGGATTTCCCTTGGTCCTGCGCCTTCTACAAGGAAACCGGCGCGATGATGCCGGCCGATGGCATCGAGACGCTGCGCGGCTTCGACGCCATCCTCCTCGGCGCGGTCGGCTGGCCGGCCGAAGTGCCGGATTCAGTCTCGCTGCATGGCCTCCTTCTACCGATCCGCAAGAGTTTCGTGCAATATGCCAATATCCGCCCGCACCGGCTGCTCGCCGGCGTCGAGGGCCCGCTGAAGGCGACAGCCTTCGATATTCTCTGCATCCGCGAAAACACCGAGGGTGAGTATTCCGGCGCCGGCGGCCGCATCCATCAGGGCACGGCGGACGAAGTCGCTGTCGAAACCTCGATCTTCACCCGCAAGGGCGTCGAGCGCATCCTTCGCTTCGCCTTCGAACAGGCGCGCGGACGGCGCAAGAAGCTTGCTTCAGTCACCAAGTCAAACGCCCAGAAATATTCGATGGTCTTCTGGGATGATGTGACGAAACAGCTTTCGGCCGAATATCCGGATGTGGAGGTGACGAGCTACCATATCGACGCCATGGCGGCGCGGATGGTGATGGCGCCCGAGATGCTGGACGTCGTGGTCGCCTCAAACCTGTTCGGCGATATCCTGACCGATCTCGGCGCTGCCATCCAGGGCGGCCTGGGTTTTGCCGCCTCGGCCAATATCAATCCGGAGCGAAATGCGCCGTCGATGTTCGAGCCGGTACATGGCTCGGCGCCGGATATTGCCCATCTCGGTATCGCCAACCCGATCGCCACCGTCTGGTCCGGCGCCATGATGCTCGAGCATCTCGGCGAAAAGGACGCAGCGGCGGCCGTCATGAAGGCGATCGAGACGGTTACCGCAAGCGGTATCGGCACGGTCCCGGGCAAGCACAAGACGGACACCATTACCGCAGCACTGCTCGCTGCACTCTGAACCCAAGGACCGGATTCATGCAGAATTTGAAACGCCCCTCCCTGTTTCGCCAACAAGGCCTGATCGGCGGCAGTTGGGTCGCCGCAGGCTCCGGTAAGACAGTCGATGTTTTCGATCCGGCAAGCCAGGCCGTGATCGGCACCGTTCCGGACATGGGCGGCGACGAGACCCGTGCAGCGATTGAAGCTGCAAACAAGGCCTATCCGGCGTGGAAGAAAAAGACCCATGCCGAGCGCGCCACGCTGCTGGAAACCTGGTACGCCCTGATGCACGAGCATCTTGAGGATCTGGCACTGATCCTGACCACCGAGCAGGGCAAGCCACTAGACGAGGCGCGCGGCGAGATCCGCTATGGCGCATCCTTCGTGAAATGGTTCGCCGAAGAGGTGCGGCGCATCGGCGGTTCGACCATCCCCTCTCCGACGCGAGATCGCCGCATCATCGTGTTGAAGGAACCGGTCGGTGTTTGTGGTATCATCACGCCCTGGAATTTTCCGAATGCGATGATTACCCGCAAGATCGCGCCGGCACTCGCGGCCGGCTGCACGGTTGTGGTAAAGCCTTCAGAATTCACGCCCTATTCGGCGCTGGCGCTCGGCGTCCTTGCCGAAATGGCGGGTATTCCAGCGGGTGTCATCAATATCGTCACCGGCATGCCGACGGAGATCGGCAACGAAATCATGGCCAACACGACGGTGCGCAAAATCTCGTTCACCGGCTCGACTCCCGTCGGTTCGCTTCTGATGCGCGGGGCTGCCGACAGCATCAAGCGGCTCTCGCTCGAACTCGGCGGCAATGCACCCTTCATCGTCTTCGATGATGCGGATCTCGATCTCGCCGTTGAAGGCGCGATCATCTCGAAATTCCGCAATGGCGGCCAGACTTGCGTCTGCGCCAACCGCATCCTGGTGCAGTCCGGCATTTACGATCGGTTTGCCGAGAAGCTGACGGCACAGGTCGATGCGATGAAGGTCGGCCCTGGCACGGAGGCAGGCGTGTCGATCGGCCCGATGATCAACGGTGCGGCGATCGCCAAGATCAACCGCCATGTCGAGGACGCACTTGCCAAGGGCGCCAAGATCGTGACGGCAAAGGCGAACCTGCCGGCGGGCAGGCAGTACACGGCTCCGGTGGTTCTGACCGGCGCCACCACCGACATGCAGCTTGCAAGCGAAGAGACATTCGGTCCCGTCGCCCCCCTCTTCCGCTTCGAAACCGAGGAAGAAGCGATCGCGATCGCCAACGGTACGCCGTTCGGCCTCGCCGCCTATTTTTACACGGAAAACCTAAAGCGCGCATGGCGGGTCGGCGAGGCGCTGGAATTCGGCATGGTCGGACTGAATACCGGCCTCATCTCGACCGAGGTCGCTCCGTTTGGTGGTGTCAAGCAATCCGGTCTCGGCCGAGAAGGCTCGCAGCTCGGGATCGACGAGTATCTGGAAGTAAAGACCTTCCATATGGGCGGGCTCAACTGAGCCTGCCTGCCTGATCTCAAAGCCAGCAAAAAGGGTGGCCTGCGATTACAGCCCACCCTTTTTCCGATGCTTAGAAGGAGACGTCTTACTGGATCTTGTCCAGCATCTTGTAATACATGCCGACGAAAGGCAGGAACCATGGCTTGCCAAAATGGCCGGGGACTGCCGGCCATTCCAGCCCCTTGACCGGATTTCTGTCCGGCCGGCCGAGGATCGCATCGGCGATCGTCATTCCGAGATGAGTGGACAGCTGGGCACCATGACCGGAATATCCCATCGCGTACCATAGGCCGTCGTGGAAACCTGCACGCGGATAACGGTCCTTGGTGATATCCACCAGACCACCCCAGCAGTAGTCGATTTCGACATGGGCAAGCTGCGGGAAGATCCGGGTCAGGCTTTCACGCAGGATGGCGCCGCTCCTTGCGTCCGAACGCTGGTCCGACGTTGCCGAGAAGCGTGCCCGACCACCGAAAATCAGCCGGTTATCCGGCGAAAGACGCCAGTAGTTGCCGATATTCATGCTGTTGACGCAGGTCCGGTTGCCCGGCATCGTCGCGGCGATTTCCTGATCGGTCAGCGGCCGAGTGGCAATGATGAAACTGCCAACGGCCATGATGCGGCGGCGGAAATAGCCGAAATTCGGCGTCGTATAGGCGCCACTCGCCATCAGTACGCTGTCGGCAGTGACAATTCCGTTGGCCGTCTTGAGCACATTGCGGCCGCCCGACTTCGAAATATCGGTGACGGTTGCCTTCTCGACAATGAGGGCACCGCGACGCTTTGCAGCTTCCGCGAGGCCGACGACATAACGCCCCATATGCATCATGGCGCTCTTTTTGGACAGCATGGCGCCGTGGAAAGGCGAGCCGATCTCGCTTTTCAAGTCGTCGGGCGACAGCAAGGCCGTATCCGGATCGACTTCCGCATGAACTGCTGCAAAATTCTTCGCAAGCCCCTCGAAATGCTGGGGCTTGGAGGCAAGTTTCAGCTTGCCGGCACGGCGGAAATTGCAGTCGATGCCTTCCTCGGCGATGATCGCTTCCAGCGTGTCAATGGAAGCGTCCAGCGCCTTGTAGAGGGCGATCGCCCGCTCCTTGCCAAGCTCCTGCTTGGCCGAGAGGTAGCTGTGGGCGAGACCATTGTTCAGATGACCACCGTTGCGGCCGGAGGCGCCGTAACCCACCGTTTCCGCCTCCAGCACGATGACCTTGGCGCCGGCCATGGCGAGCTGCCTTGCTGCGCCAAGCCCGGTGAAGCCGCCGCCGACCACGGCAACATCGTAGTGACCTTCGATCGGGCCCTCCACGGCGCCTACAAAACGAGGCGCCGTATCATGCCAATAGGAGACGTATTTCATCGGCTCTCGCCTTTCCGTTAGAGGCCGACCACGCCTGGCAGGCCGGAAATGTCGGGGATTTCAGTATAACCATAGAAAGGGTTGGCCGGCTCATGGCCGCGGTTGACCCAGACCTTGTTCTTGATCCCGAGATCGTGCGCAGACATCAGATCGTAACGGAAGGACGAGGAGCAATGAAGGATATCTTCGGGGCCACAGCCAAGCATGTCGAACATGTATTCGAAGGCCTGGAAGCGCGGCTTGTAGGCATTGGCCTGCTGCGCAGTATAAACGGCGTGAAAAGGTGCGCCGAGCCTGGCGACGTTGGACGGGATCTGGTCGTCCATGGCGTTCGACAGGATGACGAGCGGGATTTCCTTGGCTACTTTGGCGAGACCTGCCGGAACATCGGCATGCGGACCCCAGGTCGGTACACGCTCATAGACCATCTTGGCGTCCTCGTCCTTGAAGGAAACGCCGTTTGCCTTGCAGCTGCGCTCCAGCGAGTTGTAGACGACGTCCGCATAGGGTTTCCAGTCACCCATGATCTCGTCCAGCCGATAGGCGGCAAAATTCTTGATGAACTTCTGCATGGCCGGCTCTGCGAGACGGTCACCGTAAAGATCGCGGGCAGCTTCGGCCATCTGGAAGTTGATAAGCGTGCCGTGGCAATCGAAGGTGATATATTTCGGGCGGAATGTCGTCATGCGCTTCGTCCTTGCGTGATGGGCCCTCGAGCCTTTCCTTTGATGACACGATCATAAGACCGCCTCCGGCATCATCGCCGACTGATTTGCCGAAATCCGAAGCAGAAAGTTCCGTATCACGGCGCTCGTTTGGCATTTGTTTGCGTATCACGCCGTTTCCTATGGCCGTCTGAGGGAGGTGTTCCTGCCTTGCCGGCCATCGCACGGCATAAGATGCGGTCCCGCCCTGATGCTTTGGCGAAAGATACCGCCGCCGACACCGCCTTCGGATAAACGTCCGGCCTCTTCGCCTCGAAACTTGAAGCGGAAACGGAGAATATCTTCCATGCAGGCCGGTGCGATCGAAACCAGAGCTTTTGAAGTGGAACACGTGGATGGCGCGGTGCAGTTGTCGCAGCAAGCGGGTTGGCCGCATCGGATCGAGGATTGGCAGGTTGCGCAGCATCTGAGTCAAGGTGTCGTGGCTGTTGACGATACCGGCAAGGTCGTTGGCACCGCCTTGATGACCCCCTATGGAAAAGACTACGCTACGATCAATATGGTCATCGTCGACGCCAGCCTGCGCGGCCGCGGTGTTGGGCGGCGGCTGATGGACGAGGCGGTGAACCTCGGAGGTGAGCGAGCTCTTCGACTTATCGCCACGGCGGACGGCCTGCCGCTCTACGAGAAAATCGGATTTCGCGAGACCGGGCAGGTATTCCAGCATCAGGGGGCCGTGGGCCAAGTTTCGGCACCGGCTGAGACTGAGGCGGCAACAGCAGCCGACCTGCTTGCGATAAGGACCATGGATCGGGATGCCTTCGGAGCAGACCGTTCCTCACTGATGACGAAGCTTGCCGAGATCGGCGAGTTTGCCGTCATTCGCCGCGACAGCAGGATCTGGGGCTTTGGCTGCATCCGAACCTTCGGCCGCGGTCAGGTCGTGGGGCCTATCGTTGCCACCACTCTCGAGGATGCGAAAGCCCTCGTCGCACATTTCATGAGCAGCAGGACCGGCGCGTTTCTCAGGGTCGACACCAGCAATGCCGACCTTGCCTCCTGGCTTTCAGAACATTCGCTCGCTCATGTCGGCGGCGGCGTCGCCATGGCGCGTCCTGCTGCAGCACGCCCAAGGACCTCGACCTTCACCACTTTCGCACTGGCCAACCAGGCCTTCGGCTGATCCGGAGAACATCAATGCTCAGCAATTCGCTTATCGAACTCGATCGCGCCCATCTGGTTCATCCCGTCTCGTCATTTCGCGGCCATGAACAGCAAGGCGTGCGGGTTTTGACCTCCGCTAAGGGCGCAACCGTCACCGACGCGCAGGGGCGCCAGCTGGTCGACGGTTTTGCCGGCCTCTGGTGCGTCAATGCGGGTTACGGTCACGATTCCATTGTCGAAGCTGCGGCGCGTCAGATGCGCGAGCTTCCCTATGCGACCGCCTATTTCGGTATGGGTTCACAATCAGCCATCCGGCTTGCGGCAGAACTTGCAGAACGGGCGCCGGGCGATCTGGACCACGTCTACTTCACGCTCGGCGGCTCGGATGCCGTCGACAGCACGGTCCGTTTCATCCGCTACTATTGGTTTGCAAAAGGTCAGCCGCAACGCGATCAGTTCATTTCGGTCGAACAGGGGTATCACGGTTCGTCGACCGTCGGTGCAGGCCTGACCGCCCTGCCGAATTTCCATGCCGGCTTCGGCATTCCCTTCGACTGGCAGCACAAGATTCCGTCACCCTACCCTTACCGAAACCCGGTCGGCCAGGATCCGCAGACGATCATCAATGTTTCGCTTGCTGCACTGAAGGCTAAAATCGAAGAGGTCGGCGCAGATCGTATCGCCGCCTTCTACATGGAGCCTATCCAGGGATCCGGCGGCGTCATCGTCCCGCCCAAGGGCTGGATGAAGGCCATCCGCAATCTCTGCACGGAATATGGCATCCTGTTCGTGGCTGACGAAGTGATCACCGGATTCGGCCGCACCGGGCCACTATTTGCCTGCACCGAAGACGACGTTGTTCCTGATTTCATGACGACGGCCAAGGGCCTGACCTCGGGTTATGTGCCGATGGGCGCCGTGTTCATGGCCGACCATGTCTACCAGGTGATCGCCAATGGCGCCGGCGCTTCGGCGGTCGGCCACGGCTACACTTATTCGGCTCATCCGGTCAGCGCAGCCGTCGGTCTGGAAGTTTTGAAGCTTTACGAGGGCGGATTGCTGGAAAACGGCGTCAAGGCCGGAGCGCGGCTAATGGCCGGTCTCGAAAGCCTGAAGGACCACCCTCTTGTCGGCGAGGTGCGCGGTCGCGGCATGTTGGCGGCAGTCGAACTTGTGACCGACAAGGCCGCCAAGACGCCGCTTCCGGCCGAAGCCGCACCAGCCCGCCGGGTCTTCGACCGTGCCTGGAACAATGGTCTGATCATCCGTGCCTTCGCCAACGGTATCCTCGGTTACGCGCCACCACTCTGCTGCACGGAAGCCGATATCGACGCAATCATAGAGCGAACGAGGAAGACGCTGGACCAGACGCTGGAAGATTCAGATGTCCGCAAGGCGGTGAAGGCCTGAATTCCTGCCCCCGTGCTGCTGGCCGAAATACCGCCGGCTGCCCGATTTCGGAATTTTGTGCCGGTCCACCCACCCGATTCGGCGAAAACCGTTCCGTCGAACTGTCAGTATTCTCTCTAATAAGACCTTAAAGCCCGAAAAAACGGGATTCTTGATAAAAGAAACCAGGGTCCGGAACAGCATATTCTTTCGCTCGCGCTCCATGGAGTCGCATGGCGATATCAACTGGGGATATGGAATTGACGAAATCTCTACCCGAATTCAAGTACATGAGCTTCGACGTGGTCGGCACGCTGATCGATTTCGAAGGTGGACTCACGACGTGCCTGCAGGCGATCGCCGCTGAAGCGAGTGTGACGATCGACAGCGAAGAGGCGCTTTCCCTCTATCGCGCCGCCCGTTATTCCGAAAAGGCCGACCTTTTCCCCGACGATCTGGTGCGTGTCTATCTCGCGATTGCGCCGAAGCTCGGCCTGCCGGGGGAAGAAGCCAATGGCATTCGCCTCAAGGAATCGGCCAAGGCCTGGAAGGCGTTCCCGGACAGTGCGGCCGCCATGGCCGAACTTGCAAAAAACTACCGCCTGATCGCGATGACGAATGCGCGCCTCTGGGCTTTCGACTATTTTTCGGCAGCGCTCGGCAATCCGTTTTATGCCGCTTTTACGGCCGATGATACCGGCACAGAAAAGCCCAATCCGGCCTTCTTCCGCCAGGTGTTTGACTTCGTTGCCAAGGACGGCGGTGACAAGACCGATGTCCTGCATGTCGCCCAGAGCCAGTATCACGACATCGGTGTTTCCCGCGAACTCGGCATGACCAATTGCTGGATCGAGCGCCGCCACGCGCAGAAGGGCTATGGCGGCACGATCGAACCGGCGCAGTTCACCAAGCCCGACTATCACTTCACCTCCATGGCCGGCCTCGCCGAAGCTGTGAGGACTGCCCGCGGGAACTGAACGAATTCAAGACTTTCAAGCCATCGGGCCAAACCACTGAAGATGGGTTGCCCGCCAACCAGCAGAAAAGGGGAATGACATGAACAACAAGATCACGAACTGGACCGCGTCGGACGACGCTATGATCGAGAATGCCATTCGCCGGGGTGCAAGCCGCCGTGAACTGTTGACGATGATGTTGGCAGGCGGTGTCGCGGCTTCCATGGGCAGCCTCGTCCTCGGCCGCGCCTCGAACGCGGTGGCTGCAACCCCGAAATCCGGCGGAAATCTCAAGGCGGCCGGCTGGTCGTCTTCGACAGCCGACACGCTCGACCCGGCCAAGGCGTCGTTATCGACCGATTATGTCCGTTGCTGCGCCCTCTACAACCGCCTGACCTTTCTTGATCAGGCCGGCACAGTGCAGATGGAACTTGCCGAAAGTGTCAAGAGCGGCGATGCCAAGGTCTGGACCGTCAAGCTGCGCTCCGGCGTCACCTTCCACGACGGCAAGCAGCTGACGGCCAAGGACGTCGTCTTCTCACTGAAGCGGCATCTCGATCCGGCCGTCGGCTCCAAGGTTAACGCAATTGCCAAGCAGATCACCGAGGTCAAGGATCTCGATTCCCTGACAGTCGAGATCACGCTCGCCAACCCGAATGCCGACCTGCCGACCATCCTGTCGCAGCATCATTTCATGATCGTCCAGGACGGCACGACGGACTTTTCAAGGGGTATCGGCACCGGTGCCTTCAAGATGGAAACCTTCCAGCCGGGCGTGAAGTCGATCTTCACCAAGAACCCGAATTACTTCAAGGGCGGCGCGCATGTGGACTCGTTCGAGTTCTTTGCCATCAGCGACGATAATGCCCGCGTCAACGCACTGCTCTCCGGTGACATCCATCTTGCTGCATCGATCAAGCCGCGCTCGATGAAGCTCGTCGAAAGCCAACCGGGCTTTGCCCTGTCGCAGACCACGTCGGGCAACTATACCGACCTCAACATCCGTCTCGACCTTGCGCCGGGCGACAAGGCCGACTTCGTTACCGGCATGAAATACCTGATCAACCGCCAGCAGATCCAGAAGTCGGTCTTGCGCGGCCTTGCCGAAATCGCAAACGACCAGCCGGTTTCTCCGGCCAGCCACTATCACAATGCCGACCTGAAGCCTAAGGGCTACGATCCGGACAAGGCAAAGTTCCATTTCCAAAAGGCAGGCCTCATCGGCCAATCAATTCCGATGATCACTTCGGAGGCCCCGACCTCGGCTGTGGAAATGGCGACCATCGTCCAGCAGTCCGGTTCCGAGATCGGCATGAAGTTCGACGTCCAGCGCGTACCGTCCGATGGCTACTGGTCGAACTACTGGCTGAAGGCGCCGGTTCACTTCGGCAACATCAACCCGCGTCCGACGCCGGACATCCTTTTCTCGCTCCTCTACGCGTCCAACGCACCGTGGAACGAAAGCCAGTACAAGTCGGAAAAATTCGATAAGATGCTGGTCGAGGCACGCGGCCTTCTCGACGAGAACAAGCGCAAGGAGATCTACAACCAGATGCAGGTGATGATTTCCGAAGAAGCCGGCACCGTCATCCCGGTCTATATCTCGAACGTGGATGCGATATCGGCAAAACTGAAGGGTCTTGAGGCCAATCCGCTCGGCGGCATGATGGGTTATGCCTTCGCCGAATACGTCTGGCTCGACGCCTGAGGCTGATGCCTGGCGGCAGGGGACGTTCCCTTGCCGCCAA
The DNA here is from genome assembly GCF_004343065.1 of Neorhizobium sp. S3-V5DH. Classification (NCBI taxonomy): domain Bacteria; kingdom Pseudomonadati; phylum Pseudomonadota; class Alphaproteobacteria; order Hyphomicrobiales; family Rhizobiaceae; genus Neorhizobium; species Neorhizobium sp. S3-V5DH. Next base: position 63,031 of record NZ_SMCL01000014.1, on the reverse strand, counting down.
GACTGCGCCTGACGACGCCATACCGGTTCGTGCGGAAAGGGCGCTGGCATTCTTGAACTTTCAGACAGGGAAACTCCATTGAGCACCTATGTCCTCGGACTCATCACCAACAGGCTCGGCAGCGCCGCCCTTACTCTGCTGATCGTCTCCTTCGCGGTCTTTTTCGCTACGGCCATGCTGCCGGGCGATACTGCAACGATCCTGCTCGGCCAGGCTGCGACGCCTGAAGCCGTTGCCGGTCTCAGAGCCGCCATGCACCTGGATGAGCCCGCCTTTTTCCGTTTCGCGCGCTGGCTCTTTGGCCTGCTGCAGGGCGATTTCGGAACCTCCTATGTCAACAATGTCCCGGTGGCGGAGCTGATCGGCGCGCGTTTCGTCAACACGATGCGCCTTGCCGGAATCGTCACGCTGTTTGCCGTCCCCCTATCCCTGACGCTCGGCATTACGGCGGCCATGTTCCGCGGTTCTGTGTACGATCGCGTTGTTACGATTCTGACGATCGGCGTCATCTCGGTGCCGGAATTCATGATCGCGACCTCGGCAGTGCTTCTGTTTTCCGTCTATCTGAAATGGCTGCCGGCCCTCTCCTTCGCAACCGATGTGGCCTCCTTCTGGCAAGTGTTGAAGATCTACGCCATGCCGGTCATCACGCTGACCTTCGTCGTTTCAGCCCAAATGATCCGCATGACCCGCGCTGCGGTCATCGATACGATCAAAACACCCTATGTCGAGGCCGCTATCCTCAAGGGCGCGTCGCGCCGGCGCGCTGTCCTGATTCACGCCCTTCCGAACGCGGTCGGCCCGATCGCCAATGCAATCGCGCTCTCACTCTCCTATCTCGTCGGCGGAGTCATCATCGTTGAGACGATCTTCAACTATCCCGGCATTGCCAAGCTGATGGTCGACGGTGTTTCCACGCGCGACCTGCCGCTGATCCAATCGTGTGCCATCATCTTCTGTGTCGGTTATCTCGCCCTCATCACCTTTGCCGATGTCGTCGCAATCCTGGCCAATCCGAGGGTGCGCTGATCATGACCACATCCACGACCATGCCCCGCGGTGCCAGATACCGGTTCAGCTGGATCGGAATGATCGGTTTTGCCATCATTCTCTTCTGGGCAATCATCGCCTTCCTGGCCCCGCATATCATCCCCTATCCGGTGGGTGAGATCGTCGATGAGGACTATTTCGGCCCGATGAGCAGCAAGCTCCTGCTCGGCTCCGACTATCTCGGCCGTGACATGCTTTCCCGCATCATCATGGGCGCCCGCTATACGGTCGGCATCTCGCTTGCCGCCGTCTGCCTCGCCTGTTTTTCCGGTGCGGCATTCGGCATGGCGGCTGCCGTGATCGGCGGCTGGTTTGACACGATACTGAGCCGTTTCCTCGATGCGCTCAATTCTATTCCGAGCAAGCTGTCGGGCCTCGTGATCGCTGCCGCGGTCGGGTCGTCGTTGCCCGTGCTGATCATCATGCTGGGCGTGATCTATATTCCCGGTGCTTATCGTTTTGCCCGGTCGCTCGCCGTCAACGTCAACACGATGGACTATATTACCGTCGCGCGTACCCGGGGTGAGGGCATTCCCTATGTCGTCTTTTCGGAAATCCTGCCGAATATCATCGGCCCGCTTCTGGCCGATTTCGGTATCCGTTTCGTCTTCATCGTCCTGCTTCTTTCCGGTCTCTCCTTCCTCGGGCTCGGTGTGCAGCCACCCTATGCGGACTGGGGCGCGCTGGTTCACGAAAATATCGGAGGCCTGCCTTTTGGCGCACCCGCGGTCATCGTTCCATCACTCGCCATTGCGAGCCTCACCATCAGCGTCAACCTGCTGATCGATAATCTGCCCAAGAAGATCAGAGATCGGAGCGCGTGAATGAAAAATCTCGTCGAAATCCGAAATCTCAAGGTGGAGGCAACGACCGATTCAGGCCGCAGCATCGACATTATCAAGGGTGTCGATATCGACATCGCGCCGGGCGAAATCGTCGCCCTGATCGGCGAAAGCGGATCGGGCAAGACGACGATCGCCTTGACGATCATGGGCTACGCTCGCCCCGGCTGCAAGATAACGGGCGGCAGTGTCACGGTCGCCGGCAAGGACATGGTGGCGCTCAGCGAACGCCGGCGCGCCAATGTCCGTGGTCTCGAAGTCTCCTATGTGCCGCAATCGGCGGCAGCCGCCTTCAATCCTTCCAAGCGCATCATCGAGCAGGTGATCGAGGTCACCCGCATTCACCAGCTGATGCCGCCGGCAGAGGCGCGCGAGAAGGCGGTCTCGCTGTTCAGGGCGCTGTCACTGCCAGATCCGGACGAGATCGGCAGCCGCTACCCGCATCAGGTTTCCGGTGGCCAGCTGCAACGTCTTGCTGCCGCGATGGCGCTGATCTCGGATCCGAAACTCGTCATTTTCGACGAGCCGACCACGGCACTTGACGTCACGACCCAGATCGAAGTGCTACGTGCCTTCAAGGCAGTAATGAAGAAGAGCGGCATCGCCGGCGTCTACGTATCCCACGACCTCGCCGTCGTTGCCCAGATCGCCGATCGTATCGTCGTCTTGCGCGGTGGTGAGGTTCAGGAAGTCGCCGGCACCAACGACATCTTGGCCGATGCCAAGCACCCCTATACGCGTGAGCTGCTCTCGGCCTTCGAACCAAAACCGCGGGCCGAAAGCATTGTTGCTGCTCTGGAACGCAAGCCGCTCCTGCAGGTCGATGGCCTGATTGCCGGTTACGGCCCGGTTCAGGCCGATGGCCTGCCGCTCGTGAAGGCGGTGCAGGAAGCAAGCCTTTCGCTCGAGCGTGGCCGCAATCTCGGAATCATCGGCGAATCCGGCTGCGGCAAGTCTACACTTGCCCGCTCGATTGCCGGGATACTGCCGGCCTCTGCCGGTCAGCTGACGCTCGATGGACGCAAACTTGCTCCTTCGGCCCGCCAGAGAAGCCGGGAACAGTTGCGCGAGCTACAGATCGTTTTTCAACATGCTGATACATCCCTCAATCCGGCAAAGTCGATTGAGGAAATCCTCGGACGGCCGCTGAAGTTTTATCACGGCATGAAAGGCAAGGCGCGCGACAGGCGGATCGACCAGCTCATGGATATGGTGCGCCTGCCGAAGGCGCTGCGCAGCCGCACACCGGCCGAGCTTTCAGGCGGACAGAAACAGCGCGTCAACTTTGCCCGCGCCCTCGCCGCCGAGCCGAAACTGATCGTCTGCGACGAGATCACCTCTGCCCTTGATACGGTCGTGGCGGCTGCCGTGATCGATCTCCTGAAGGAAATGCAGCGGGAGCTTTCGCTGTCCTACATCTTCATCAGCCATGATCTGTCGGTCGTGGAAGCAATCTGCGACGAGATCGTCGTGATGTATAACGGCCGCAAGATCGAAGAGATCACGCCGGCAATTTCGAAAGTGCCGCAGCATCCCTATTCGAAACTGCTGTTTTCATCCGTTCCGAAACTCGATTCCGGCTGGCTCGACCGGCTGGAACGCGATCCCGAACTGGTCAAGACCTACGTACGGGGCTGAGGCAATGCGGGCTGCCTCACGTTTCTGCCAGACAAGAGATGTCAGACCAGGAACAGGCTGGTCAGCGGCATATGCGCCTTGACGATCGGCGACTTCAAAACCACGAAGCTGAAATACTTGTCGATGCCGATATCCATGTCAGTCAGGCGTTCCATGATCGTCTGATATTCGCCAATTCCCGCGGTGACGAATTTGAGCATGTAGTCGTAACCGCCCGAAACCAAGTGGCATTCGATCACCTGATCGACCCGTTCCACCGCCGCAAGAAAGCGCGCAAAATCAATCTGCCGGTGGTTCTTGAGGGTGACTTCGGTAAAAACGGTGAGGGTCTGGCCCAGCTTGCCGATGTTGATCTGGGCCGAATACCCCTCGATATACCCCTCCTGCTGCAGCTTCTTGACACGCATCAGGCAGGGGCTCGGCGACAGGTTGACCAGCTCGGCCAGCTCGACATTGGTGATACGGCCATTCTTCTGCAATTCGTAGAGGATCTTGATGTCGATGCGATCGAGCTTCACGTCTGGACACCTTTCGCGCTATCCGGCAATCGCAGCATTTTATGCTGCTGATTTCCAGGATCAATTTTAACACCTTGGCTTTTCTTGTCTATTTCATTCTGCAAAAAGATCATCGGCACAATAAGCTGCATCCTAAACGGCGCGCAGAATCTTGTGCTGTTCGGCTGAAATGTGCGGTCACCACCGCGCAGACTGCAGCGCTATGTTGCGATATCGATCGAGTTGCGCCGAGGAGATTGGTCGTCATGCCAGCACCGCTCACGTTCATGAAAACCGATGGCGAATTGCCGCACTCCGCTGACGCGGTCGTCATCGGAGCCGGCATCGTCGGCGTCTTCACGGCCTATTATCTCGTCAGACGCGGTCTGAAGGTCGCGCTGATCGAAAAGGGACGTGTCGGCGCCGAGCAATCGAGCCGCAACTGGGGCTGGTGCCGTCAGCAGAACCGCGACGCGCGCGAACTCCCAATGGCGACGAAAAGCCTCGATCTCTGGGAAAGCTTTGCCGCTGAAAGCGGCGAGGACACCGGCTTTCGGCGTTGCGGCCTGCTTTATCTCAGCGACAGCGAGGAGGAGCTGGCAGGCTGGGCGCGCTGGCGTGATTTTGCCCGAACGGTTGGCGTCACCACCCATATGCTCGACAGCGCCGAGGCAAGCGAACGCGGCAAGGCGACCCGCCGAATCTGGAAGGGTGGCGTCTTCTCGCCGACCGACGGAACGGCGGACCCCACCAGTGCCGCTCCCGCCGTCGCCCGTGCGGTCGTGAAGCTTGGCGGAACCGTGTTGCAGAACTGCACCGCGCGCGGCATCGAAATGGAAAGCGGCAGGCTGTCGGCGATCGTTACCGAACATGGTACGATCAGGACCAAGATCGGGATCCTTTCGGGCGGCGCTTGGGCGTCCTCTTTCTGCCGCCAACTCGGCATCCGTTTTCCCCAGGCGTCCACCCGCTCCTCCATTCTCTCTATCGGTCCCGGTGAAGGCGATTTGCCGGATGCCCTGCATACAGCACGTGTTTCGGTGACGCGGCGCGGCGACGGCGGCCATACGCTTGCCATCAGCGGCCGTGGCCGGGTCGATGTGACCGCCCAGAACATGCGTTTTGCAACGCAGTTTCTGCCGATGTTCATGCGCCGTTGGCGCAGCCTTTCTCCAGGCGGGCTCGAAGGCATACGCAGCGGCCATGAAAGCCTTGCCCGGTGGCGGCTCGATCGCCCGACGCCAATGGAACATATGCGCATCCTCGACCCCGCCGTTGATGCTGGCACGATCAAGCTGACCTATGACCGTGCCGTTGAACTTCTGCCGGCAATCGGCAAGCGGCGCATCACAGCAAGTTGGGCCGGGTATATCGATTCCACACCAGACGGCGTTCCGGCCATCGGCGAAGTGGCAAGCGTTCCCGGCTTCATCCTTGCTGCCGGTTTCAGTGGCCACGGCTTTGGCATTGGCCCGGGCGCCGGTCACCTCATCGCCGACATCGTTACCGCCAGCACCCCGATCGTCGATCCGATCCCCTATCACCCGAAGCGGTTTGAAACCTCGTCATGGGGAAAGGTCGCCGACTTCTGAATCGTCCCGTCGCGCGATAAGGTGTCTAAAACCCCAGTCACGCATTCAAAGGATTTTCAATGCAGGCACGCCAGCTCGAAGTCTTTTGCATGCTGATGCGAACCGGAACGGTGACCGGCGCCGCCGCGATGCTGAACATATCGCAGCCGGCGCTCAGCCAGATCCTTCTGCATGCCGAGGATCAACTGGGTTTCAAGCTTTTCAACCGCGTGCGCGGCAAGCTGGTTCCGACGCGGGAAGCCGAGGAGCTTTATCCGGAATGCGAACGCATCTTTTCCGAGCTCAGCGCCCTTCGCCGCCGCACGACGGACATGCGCTTCGGCCGTACCGGGCTGATCCGGGTCGCGGCTTCCGCGCCGCCAGCCATGTCGATCGTGCCGAAGGCGCTGGTCGCGTTTCGCGCCTCCCATCCGGACATCGTCGTCCGATCGCTGATCGCACCGCTCGTCAATGTCGTCGACATGATCCGCGACGGCGATGCGCCGCTCGGCATTGTCATGAACAATTTCGCCCGGCCCGGCATCGACGTTGAGACGCTCGGGCACGCGGAACTGATCTGCATCATTCCCGAACATCACCGGCTTGCCGAACTGGAACAAATCGGTTTTGCCGATCTTCAGAACGAGATGTTGATCTCCTACCGCGCCGGCACGCTTCCCGGCCGATTGCTGGTGAGCGCCGCGGCTGCCGAAAAACAGATCTTCAATCCGGCGATCGAGATCGATATTTCCATCACCGCCCTGCCCTTCGTCCGCGACGGTTTCGGTGTCGCCATTGTCGATGGACTTCTGCCCTGGGAACAATTCGCGGGCCTCGTCCGGCGCCCGCTTCAGCAGAAGATTTCCGTGCCGATCGCGTTGCTGACTAGCCGAGACCGACCGCTCACGGGAAGTCATATTGCCATGCGTGACAGTCTGCGAGAGGCCTGTGCCGCGGTTTTGAATGCTGGCAATACCACCACCTGAGCCGGCTGGTCAGGCCTCGCGAACCCAGTCACCGATAGGCAGCGGCCTGACAGGCGCCTGTTCGCGCAACCGACCCGCATCGCAGACCTTTAAACCGGCCTTTTCGGCAATCAGCTCGACGCTGGCAAGCTGGCAGAAACGCCCCTGACAGCGCCCCATACCGACACGCGCAAGTGATTTGACCCGATTGGCTTCGGCACCGCCATAGACGACGCTTTCACGCAACTGACCGGCGGTCACACCTTCACAGCGACAGACAACGGTCTCGTCGGGAACGGCGCGGACGATATCACGCGGCCAGGGAAAGGCGCGGGCCATGGCGCGGGCGAAACGCTCGAGCCGCTCCAGCCGGCGCAAGTCCGGTCGCGCATCCGGGAAGGGCCAACCCATATCCGCAAGGCAGGCGATCGCGGCGAGACGGCCAGTGACCTCCGCACCATCGGCGCCGAGGATTCTCAGCCCATCGCCAGCAAGATAGAGCCTTTCGCCCGCTCGCCCCATGCGATCGGTGCGGGGCAGCCATTGCAACCAGCTTTCGTCATAGTCGAACGAGCAGCCGGCCAGACCCGCCAGCTGGGTTTCGGCACGCAGATGCCAGCCAAGACCCACCACGTCGCAGGACGCGACACGGCTTTTGCCGCGGGCATCGCGCCAGTGCATGGCGACAGGGCCCCGCTCATCGGTCTCGATCCGCTCCAGCGTCACACCGGCATGGTAAAGCCGGCCGAGCTTCGACCGCATCAAGATGCCCCTCAAAACCAGGGTGGGCCTCGCCAGCATGCCAGGCAATCCCGACACTTGGTTCCGAGACGAGGATGTGTCGAGGACTGCCGCGATATTCGCGCCAGCCTTCAGCAGCTGGGTGGCGATCAGCGTGAGCAATGGCCCCGAACCGGCAAGGACGGTCTGGCCACCAAGCGCGATCCCCTGTGCCTTCAGCGCGATCTGCGTTGCACCGAGGCTATAAACGCCTGGCGACTGCCAGCCAGGAACAGGCGCTAGGCGGTCCATGGCGCCGGTTGCAAGGATCAGGCGGGAATACGTGAAGTCCTGGCGTCCGGCAGGTGTCAGTGCCTGCAGAAGATTGCCTGCCGTCGAAAGCACGGAGCTTTGGGGGTGATAGTCGATCGCTCCGACCGCGACCATGCGGTCGAACAGGGAGTGGAGCGCGACGGCCTTGTGGGCTTCCGATCCGTAAAGCTGCTTCGGCGATCTCGTAAAACCCTCTGGCGACCGACGATAGATCTGGCCGCCGCCCTTGAGCCCCTCATCGATGACGACGGGTCTTATCCCCGCCTGAACCAGAACCTCGGCGGCGCGGATACCCGCGGGACCGGCGCCGACGATAACCACCTTTTCTCCGCTCCCGTCGGTCATGGCCAGATCTCCGGCGGCGCGGTTCGCAATTGCATGCCTTCGGCAATCAGGGTCGAACAGGCCCGAAGCCGCCGACCATCCTCCTGCCAGAGCCAGCAGTCCTGGCAGGCTCCCATCAGACAGAAGCCGGCCCGTTTTTCCGGCCCGAACTCCGATTGCCGCACGGCAGGTGCGGAGACGAGCACCGCGGTCAGCACCGTGTCCCCGGAAAGCGCCTTACAATCGACACCGTCCAGTCTGAACCGGACCTGCGGCCTGCCCTTTTCGGCAAGGCGCCTTATTCGCCCTGCAGGCCGGGCAGATTGCAATCCGGATGTCATTCCGCAGCCTCTTTCCGCTCGACGACGGGTTCCGGCATATCCTTGAAGCGTACCTGGACATCCGCAAACGCCGCCGCCACGCCGTCTGCTCCGACGCGACCCTTCATCCGGCGAAAGATCTCCGTCTTGGTGAAGAAGCGCCAGTGAATCGGAAGGCCCTGCAGGATTTCGGTCAGCAGATCATAGGCTTCTCGGGTCCATTGTGCCTCATATCCATCGCGCTCGGGGCCATAGTGGAAATGCTCATCCGGCACCGCGCGGGCGGCCCTCAGCTTTTCCGTTCCCGCCTCGTCCACCACGCCATCCTTGATGACAACGCCATAGTCACGTTCGGCAGCCTCGGCCGAGACGTAACCGCGAGCGACATCTTGTGCCACGCGCCAGACTTCGCGTTCGATCGGATTGCCGCGTCCACCGCCACCGGCAGACCGGATTTCCAGCACATCGCCGGGCTGCAGGATGGCGGTGTCGATATTGCCAAGCCGCTTGAATTCGTCGCTGCCGGGGTTCAGCACCATGTCGGAAAGGCCCGCCGCTTTGCCACCCAGTGTGCCCCAGGGGCGGAAGAAGCTGCGATCGCGGTTGCGGGCGGTGATGCGGCTATCCGGTGAAAAGACCCGGAAGGCCATTTCGGTTGCGAGACCACCGCGCCAGCGCCCCGCACCGCCGCTATCCCTGGCGAGCCCATATTTGACGAACTCGATCGGAACTTCCGTTTCAGTGATCTCTATCGGCGTGTTTTTGAGATAAGCCGCATCGGCGCCGGAACCATTGGTGCCGTCCCGATAGGGCATGCCTCCACCGCCGCCGACCACGGGATTGACTGCGGCGATAACCGTTCGGCCATTGCGTTCATCCGTTGTCATCACGTTGACGATGCAATTGTTGCCGGCCGGCGCTGCCGGCAACCTATCGGGCACCGCCTGATTGAAGGCGCCGAAGACGACGGAGCGAAGACGCGCGCAGGTGAGCGAGCGCATACCAACGGCTGCCGGCGCAATTGGGTTCAGCACGCTGCCCTTCGGTGTGATGCAGGTGAATGGCCGCGTCAGGCCGGTATTGAGCAGGATCTTCGGATTGAGCGTGTAGAGAATGTAATAGACACCGACCAGAAGCATGGTATGGCGCGGGTCGCCACCGGAGGGAACGTTGAGAGAGGAGCCGAGCTGCGGATCCGAGCCCGTGAAATCGAGGATTGCCTCGTCACCGCGGATCGTCAGCGTCAACTTCAGCCGGCAAGGATTGGCCTCGACGGAATCCTCGTCGGCATAATCGACGAATTCCCAGGTACCGTCCGGCATCGAGCGCAGAATATTGCGCGCTTGCGCCTCGGCATGGTCTAGCAAGACCTCGGTGCCTTCGAGAAAGACTTGCTTGCCAAATTTCTCGACCATAGCGAGGATCTTGCGTTCGCCCGTGTTGAGCGCCCCGACGAGAGCCTTCATGTCGCCGATATTGAGGTCGGGCTTGCGGACATTGGTCGTCATGATCCTCAGGATCTGCTCGTCGAAGACGTCTTCGTTGACCAGTTTCATCGGCGGAAATCGGATGCCTTCCTGATGAACTTCCGTCAGTGCCCGCGATAGCGAGGCGGGCACGGCGCCGCCCATGTCGGTATTGTGGATATGGCCGCCCGTCCAAGCGATGATCTCGCCCTCGTAGAAGACCGGCTTCCAGAGATGGGTGTCCGGCGCATGGGTGGCGACGAAGCAGGAATAGGGATCGTTGGTGAAGGCGACGTCGCCGGGCTTGTAATCGGCGATCATGTCGATCGCACGGGTATAGGTGAGGCCAGGATACCATGTGGCGCCAAGCCCCATCGGTACGCCAAAAGTCTCGCCCTTGCGGTTGACGAGCATGACAGTGAAATCCTCCGTCTCCTTGACGAAGGCTGAATGGGCCGTACGCTGCAGCGTATAGGCCATGTTTTCGGCAGCAGCACGGGTGTGGTTGGCGAACACCTGAAGGTTCAAGGGATCGAACATGAGCTGTTACTCCGAAAAGGTGAGGTGCAGATTCAGGTGGCTGTCGACTTCGACATGAGTCCCACCCGGAATGGCGAAAGTCGTGTCCTCCTGGGCAACGACGGCCGGCCCGGAAAAATGGCTGCCGGGGCGCAGGCGGTCTCGCCGGTGGAGGCCTATCCACTCGATGGTCTTGCCGGTAAAGACCGGGATCTCACGCTCGGCATTGGCCGCTTCGCCGCCTTCACGAGTGTCGACCGGGAATTCCAGAACTGGGCCTGCGCCGATTGCCGAAAGACGCAAGTTGACGATCTCGATCGCACCATCAGGATCATCGAAATCGTAGAGCCGTGCATGCATGGCGTGAAACGCTTCGTTGATCGAAGCGAATCTGCCTTCGGCAATCCAGGCGGCCTGGATCGGCACTTCGATCTCGAAGCTCTGGCCGAGATAACGCATGTCGGCGGAGATATTCAGCGTCGCGGCCCCGGCATGGCCCTGCCTCGCCAGCCAGTTACGCCCTTCAAGGGCAAGCTCTTCAAGAGCGCCGCGCAGCTGCGGCGCGGCCTCTTCGGAAAGATGGGTAAAGACGGTGCGGATGAAATCGCCACGCAAGTCGGCGACCAGACCACCAAGCGCGGAGACGACGCCGGGCCGCGGCGGGCCGATGACCTTGGCCATCTTGAATTCGCGAGCCAGAAAGGCGCCGAGCATAGGACCACCGCCGCCAAACGGCATCAGCGTGAACTCGCGCAGATCGACGCCGGCACGCGATGCCAGCTTTTCGACTTCGACGAACATTTCCGAAATGGCGATGTCGAGAATGGCCTGGGCTGCCTCTTCTGCCGTGCGGCCGATCTTCTCTGCCAGCCGGGTTAGGGCCGCGCGAGCAAGGCCAACATCGATCTGCAGTTGCCCGTAGGCCATCTGGCTATGGCCGAGCCAGCCGCAAACGGCCATGGCGTCGGTGACGGTCGCCTGTGCTCCGCCGCGACCGTAACAGGCTGGGCCGGGTGTCGAACCCGCCGATTCCGGGCCGACACGCAGAACGCCCTGCGCATCGACACTTGCGATCGAACCACCCCCGATGCCAATCGAGCTGACGGAGACGGAGGGAATATGTAGCGGGAATTCGCCGATCAGCTCACCGGTTCCGAATTGCGGCTCGCCATCGATGATCAGCGCGAAATCCGCCGAAGTGCCGCCGATGTCGAGGGTAAGAATATGCTTTTCACCGGCGCGCCGGGCAAGCCAGGCGGCACCGATGACGCCGGACGCGGTGCCTGACAGCAGCATCTGAACGCAGGAACGCTTGCCTTCGTCGGCATTCATGACGCCGCCGTTCGACTTGGTCAGAAGTGCCGGCGCCGTCACGCCACGCGACAGCAGCTTTTCTTCGAGCGCTGTCAGATAACCGGAAACACGCGGATGGACGTAACCATTCAGGATGGCGGTCGTCGTCCGCTCGTATTCACGGATCACCGGCCAGACCTCGCAGGACGTGAATACGAAGAGCTCAGGCGCGATACGGGCGATCTCCTGCTTTACGGCCGCCTCATGCGCATCGTTACGCCAGGAATGCAGGAAGGAAATGATGATGCCAGCCGCACCATTCGCCTTTGCCCTGGCGACCGCTGTCGCGACGACCGAAAGATCCGGCGCCTGCGCTTCGCTGCCATCTGCCCGCAGGCGGGCCGGAATGCCAAAGATCATGTCGCGGGCAATCAGCTGGTCCGGGCGGGCACAAAAGAGCGAATAGACGTCGGGCATCCTGAGTCGCGCCAGCTCGATGACATCTTCGAAGCCTGCATTGGTCATCAGCGCCAGCGATACGCCACGACGCTGGATCACCGTATTGATGCCGACCGTCGTCCCATGAACGAAACGGCTGACGGCAGAAGGCTCAAGTCCTTCCCGTTCAGCAAGAAGCGACAGTCCCGTCATCAGTTCAGCACCCGGATCATCGGGCGTCGTCAGGACTTTCAGGGAGGCAACGCGGCCAGAGCGTGTTTCAAGAGCACAGAAATCGATGAAGGTGCCGCCGATATCAACGCCGATTTTCCAGTCCTGCTGGTCGAAGGCGCCTTTGCCGGGCGTGGCCGAATTGTCCATTTCCAGGGTCCTTTCCTGCTGCTTGTCATGAAGCTGACACGGATTGGCGAAGCTGGTCCAAGAGCGAAAAAGCCACGTCCCATAAGTCGGGCTTATGTTTTGGCTTCCGCTGCCCATAGGCCCGACTTATGGGAGGCCGAGAAGCTCGACTTTGACACCGTTGGCTGCTCCCGAAATGGTGAAGGGCATGGAAGAGACGATGGAAACGGCTTCATGGATGTAATCGTTCTGGGAGGCGGCTTGATGGGGGCCGCATCAACCTATTTTCTCGCCCGGCGCGGCCTGCGGGTAACGGTGATCGAGAGAAACCGGGTCGGCAGCGGCGCGACCGTCGCCTCCTTCGGCAATATTCGCCGCAGCGGCCGTTACCTGCCCCAGCTTCCCCTCGCCCGGCGTTCGCTGACACTTTGGGGAAAGGCAGCTGAAATGCTGGGGCGGGACGTCGAGTTTCGCGCGACCGGGCATGTCCGGCTCGTTTTCAGCGAAAACGGGCTGAAGGAAATGCGCAACTTCACCGAGGCTGCGAGGCCCTGGGGCCTTGATCTTGAGGAGCTTGCACCGACAGAACTCCATTCAAGGTTTCCCGGCCTTGGTCCGGAAGCGATCGCCGCATCATTTTCGCCGGAAGACGGTAGCGGCAATCCGCGGTTGATTGCACCTGCATTCGCGGATGCCGCAAGCCGGATCGGCGCCAATATCGTCGAAAATGTCGATGTGCGGGCCATTCGCAGGACAGCCTTCGGTTTCGAGGTCGAGACATCGGCTGGCACCTATTCGGCCGAAGCCCTACTCAATACGGCCGGCGCTTGGGGAGCCAGCATCTCCGCCCAATTCCGCGAACCCGTCCCGATCGTCGCAAAAGGCCCGCAAATGGGCGTGACCGAACCCTTGCCGCACCGCGTTTTGCCGGTCGTCGGTGTCTGGGCGCATGACCATGGCGGGGGCTATCTGCGGCAGGTCGAGCGGGGAAACATTATATTTGGCGGTGGCGCGGAAAGGACAGATGTTTCGCTCGACAGCGGCCACGCCAAGGCGGATCCAGCTCGCCTGCCGCCGCAATTGCGCGCGCTCCTGCCGATCTTGCCGGCGCTGGCTAATGTCTCCGTCATCCGCACATGGTCCGGCTGCGAAGGATATGTCGCCGACGGTCTTCCTGTCATGGGACCGTCGGCCACGACACCCGGGCTCTTCCATGCCTTTGGCTTTTGCGGTCACGGGTTTCAGCTGGGGCCAGGCGTCGGTGACGTCATGGCGGAACTAATCGCGACAGGTGAGACGGAAACGCCCCTGTATGAGTTCCGTATTCAACGGTTCAGCTAGCCGAACATGGCACTCCAGGGTCCTGAACCAATTCGAGCCATCGACCCGTGCCGTGGATTCGCTAAGCCTCTGGAAAACGACTCACTCACACGGAAATGTCGGTCATGACCACCAAGCCTCGCAGTAAGGACCTCGTAGCGGTGGCCAGAAGCCTGGCCGCGGAGGTCGCGCCCTGCTATCCGGCATGCTGACCTGTCCGGTGCGGCCGAGGGCGGCCGGTTGTGTACGCAGGTCTCGCGCAGGGCCGTCCGGCCTCGGCGATGGTGCCTTAACACAACCCGACGCTCTTCGTCGGCGACGAGCCAGTCTCAGCGCTCGACCTCTTGGTTCAGGCACAGGTCGTCAATCTGCTCGTGAGCTGAGGTGCGAGCGTGATCCAGCGATGCTTGTCGTCGCGCACGACCTTGCCATAGTGCGGCACGTCTTAGATCGTGGGATGGTCATGTATCTCGATAAGTTCAACGAGACTGGGCCGAAGCAACCGATCTTCGGTGTGCAGGCAAACCAAGAACTTGCCTTGGGAGGGACTGACTGATTTGGAGCCGAGTATGGGACGGCTATCCATCGGCGCGGGGTTGGTTCGGCTTTTGCGGGTGCTGGTTGGGTCCGACCGTATATCCAACCTGTAGGTGCGGCCTTATATATGTCGTTAACCATAATGTTGTTCGCGCGGCTCAAGGCCCGATCTGTGAAAAAGAAGCCGTCCTCCCTCAAGATAAAGGGGATCATAGTAAGCCTGTGAGATGCCCGGGACGGACTCAGGTCCGTTTCTCAACGCTGCCCTTGCCCCCAGTTCTGCTACCCTCTAAGCTTGTTACCGGTGGACAAGGGGACGGGCGCTATGATCAACCCCCGAGAGCAAGTTATTAGCTGCTTTAACGAGAGGGGTTCCGTGGTGACAATTATCAAAGCCATGCGTAAGCCCGATCCAGATGCTGTCGATGAGGCGCCTTTAACGGTGATTTATTATACGGTGGACGGATACCTCGTAGAGCTTCTGCCCGACGGAAACTTCGAAATCGTTCTCACTCGCGAAAAACTCACGCGCGCTAAATAGCGAAGGACGTGGGATCATTCCTGGGCACCTTGTGACCAGCTGATCTCAGTCGTTTACGGTACTGGCCCGTCCCCAGAACAGATGCCAAGAAATTGAAGGAAATTGATAGGCGATGTGCAGAATGCTGGAATCGCTAGATCGCTTCCGTGTGTTGCGGCAGCAGCGGCCGGAGACTTGGTCAATGGGTTCTTTTTGGGATAACGCATTCTGATCAGTTGAAAGCAATGCTCGAGCCATTGGCGTAAGCGCTAACTCCGGCTTGCATCGAGAATGGTCGCATAGAGGCGCCCGCGCCGCCTAGAACTGATCTCAGCCGGCCGTTATGGCACGCGGATCAATCAGGCTTGGGCTGCGTCCCGCCGCCTGAAAGCGATGGTTACCGCCATGCCCTTACCCAGCTCGGACTCCACATCGATCTCGGCGTTGGCGTTATGTTTGACCGACTGGACGATCATGGCGCTGAGCTTGCCTCGTCGAGGCCAATCGGCCTTGTTGGAAAGCCCGACCCCGTCGTCAGCCACGATGACCTTGCATCCTTCGTCGTCAACAGTGCAACGGACCTTGACCTCACCACCGTCGCGACCGGCGAAGGCATATTTCAGGGCATTGGTCATAAGCTCATTGACCACAAGACCCACGGGCATGGCGACATTGACCGAAACCGGCCAAGCGTCGACTTTCATATCCAGGCGGATGCCTTCGATCGCATGTGCCGCCATCACGGATGAAGCGATCTGGCTGACATAAGTCCCGAGATCGACAGTTTCGGTTTCGCTGCCGGCATAAAGCGAGCGATAGAGGATAGACAGGGCTTCGATCCTGCCCGCCAGTTTGTTGAAGCGATCTGTCTCCTCGAGGCGTTGCGCGTTACGTGCCTCCATCCGGATCAACGCGGTGATCATTTGCAGGTTGTTTTTGACCCGATGCTGAAGCTCTTTCAGCAGAACGTCCTTTTCAGCAAGCGCTTCCGTCAAAACTGACGCCTCGTCCGGACGTTCGCGCTCTGACATCGCCAGCAATCGAAAGAGAGGCTGCCCGGCGTCTCCAACAATGGTATTTGACCAGGCATCAACGACCCGCTTCTCCGCGCCCGCCGGCAGACTGAAAGCCCCGAGATATTCTTCGTTTTCGAGCAATGCCGCAGCGAGTTCAGGTCCACCCGCCAAAGCAGGGGCCGGAGGGAGGATAGACCAGGATTTCTCTTGCAGTTGTTCTGCCGAAACGCCAGTCAGACGTTCGAATTCGATATTGCCGTAGACAAGGGTTTCGTCCTCCCCCAGTTCGGAGACCGCGACTGCGAAGGGGACATGGTCGAGAAATTGCCGGAAGCGATTGTCATCGAGCGCTTCGGCCAGATGCGGAAGATCGGAAACGGTTGGAGGTGGCGGCGGGTTTGGTTCTTCAGGATTTGTCATTGGACATCCGCGCTGACAGCACGCGAGAGTCCATATCATGGCATTGAAAGGGACGGCTAGCTATTTTGTCGATGGTCGATGCAGCCCTTCACGAAATCACGCGCCTTATCGCTTCAATGACAGCTTGATGAGTGTAGGGTTTCGGGAAAAACAGCGAACTGTCCGGCGCCTCGGTCCGCTCTATTCTTCGCTTGCCGGAGGTGATGATGATTTTGACAGCCGGCCATCGATCTTGGACCGTCCAAGCGAGCTTCAAACCGTCAACCTTCCCATGCAGATCAATATCGGTAAAGATCGCAGCTATCGAGGCCTCAGCAGCAAGAATTTCGAGAGCATCTTCGGCGTTGGCTGCTTCCAAGGTGTGGAAGCCTGCATCGCGCAAGTCGTCTGCCACAGCCATGCGGATCAACGGCTCATCCTCGATGACCAGAATGCTTGTCTGCGGCATGAATTGTACCGATCTCGTTTGCTCAGACGAAAAACTCGTTGGATCCCCAACATGTTCCTACCGGCCCGGCGCCGGTATCAGCTTCAACACCTACGACCCCATCCCGAGGCCGAAAGGAACAATCTCGCGCTGCAGATTGAATTTTCGAGACACCCAAGTTCCTGAACGAAGTGCTTCTCGTGTACAAAAAAGAGGTCGTCTTGACAGACTGCCCGTCATTGCGTCCTCCATCTGCTAAAATGGTACGAGGGATCGGTAACTCTAGTCGTCACTCAGGGACGCGGACCCTACGCGCCACCTCTTGAACCGTGATCCTGTTTTACTAGATCATTTACTGCCGGCTGCCAAAGCGGGGCCGCTTCGTTAATCAGGCGTCGAGGGCGTCTGAATCAGACGCTGTCTTGTACCCATGTTGCTTCAAAGGAGGATGTGGCTATGAGAACCACCACTTTTGATTTCTCTCCCCTGTTCCGGTCGAGCATTGGCTTCGATCGCATGCTCAATGCGCTCGAGGCCGCAAACCGCGTCGAGTCGATCGACAGCTGGCCGCCCTATGACATCGTCAAAACCGGAGAAAGCGACTATCGCATCGCCATGGCGGTCGCAGGCTTCTCACCGGACGAGATAACAGTCACGCAGGAGCAGAATATGCTCGTCGTGGCGGGTCAGAAGGAGGACAGCGAAGAGGGCCAGTATCTGCACCGTGGTATCACCGGCCGCGCGTTCCAGCGGCGGTTCGAGCTTGCCGACCATGTCAGGGTCACCGGAGCAAGTCTCGCCAATGGCCTTTTGACCATCGATCTGAAGCGGGAGATTCCCGAAGCGATGAAGCCGCGCCGGATCGAGATTTCCAGCGATCGGGCTTTGCCGAAGGCCGAAACCAAGCAGATCGAGTCTGACAAAAAAGCGGCAGCCTAAACCTGCGACAGCGGAACATGGTCCAGCTGCCGAGCGTGGCTCGGCAGCTGCGGCGAAGCTCTGCCTGCAAACAGAGAAAGGAGATGGCATGAAAGAGGCCGCACCCACTGAAAGACCGGATCACTGAGATGCAGGTGATGATGGAGGGACAGTCACACTTCCAGCCTTTCGGCTTATCCTATTGGGGTTTTGCAGATCTCAATAAGGGAATTGGAAGCACGACCGCCTCTTATGAATACCATATCGGGTCGACTACCACAAATCTTACAGCCATTTTGGTGGTGCAGGATTGTGCTGGTAAGATGCTGCGCTCCGGTCGGGTTAAGAACGACCGCCAGTCGCTGGATGGATTTCTCCAGCACTACCGCGAGAACAGCCACGCTGTTGTCGAGGCGACCCGCCACTGGATGGTGATGTACGATTGGCTCGACGACATTTGTGATGATGTCGTTCTCGGGCCGGCGCCGCAACATCCAACAAGTTCCATAGGTCAGTCAATGGAGCAGTTTATGAGAGAGGAAAGCGTCAGATATCCGATCGAAAACACAGCCACCGCAGCGATCAGCGCCGGGCATCTGCTTCACCCGTCAAGGCACTTCAATCACCCGCGTGAGGTGCTTGCCGCCAAGGACATCGGCAAGGAAGAAAAGCGGGCCATTCTCGCTTCTTGGGCATCCGATATCTATGCAATCGAGTCGATCCCCGCTCTTCGCCTTTATCCCGGCACGGACAAAGCGGTCTCCTATTACGAGATCATTGAAGCGCTGAAGGCCCTGGACATGGCCGATGAGCAATGCGGTCATCAGGGCGCGCCGGATTCCCCGACTGCTTACAAAACCTGATACTGCCGTCTTGCCGGCCATCGGCTCATTTTAGAAAGCGGCATTCATAAGCTACAGGAACGCGCTTCTACCGGAGACACCGGTTGTATGACCGTCTCTTTTGGGTCGCTCTTCAGACAGCGCCGCCGTAATTGATTTGTAAAGCGGATTGGTCGGCAGGTCCTCTATCAAGATCTTCAGCTTCAGCTGCCAATTGGGATACTCACTCGAAGTACCGGGGATATTTGTGGCAAGACTTTCTCCCAGCAAGTCGGATAGGCGCACCGTCACCAACATGCTTGATGCCCTCGCCAGTAAGCGGTGTAGACCGATCGCGACGTCTGGGACGATCGCGCCACCTTCAGCGGTGATAGCCATGTCGGGCGGTAGAAGACCGGTCTGCACCAATCCCTGAAGCAGCGCCCGTTTCCGCTTCTGCCGCTCGGAACGCAAGTGAGCGGCGGCCTCGTGATCGATGCGCCCGAGGTTTAGCTCTAAGGAGATATCGTCACAGCGCCACCAGCCGACCAGCGGTGGAAGATCGTGGGTCGAGAGACAAGCAAGCGAATACCGGGGAAGAGTTTTCGGCGCGAAGCCCTCATCATCGGCATCCTCGAAATAGAGAACCCGGTAACCCAATACACCCGCGTCCTCGATTGCAGGCCGAAACCCTTCCGGTACATTTCCGAGATCTTCCCCGACGATGATCGTCTTTTTAGCTTGGGAGATTTCCGCGAGGCTTTGGATCATCTGCGGAAACGGGTAGCGCAAATAGGCTCCGACAGCTGGCCTTTCTCCCTCGGGGATAAGAAAGAGCTGCCACAGGCCCATAGCATGGTCGAGCCGCAGTGCTCCTGCATATGCCATCGAGGCGCCAATCAGTTTCTTGTAGGGGGATGTAGCCCGGTCCATCAACGGCGCAGGCGATAATGGCACCAGGCCCCAGTCTTGCCCAGCGGAGCTAAAAGCATCGGGGGGCGCGCCAATATGCACTCCTCGAAGAACCAGGTCCGGCCTCGACCAGGTCGAGGATCCGTCCGGGACTTCACCCACGGCGAAGTCGAAATAGAGACCGATGCTGAGGCCGGCAGCCCTGGCATCGGCTGCGACTTCTTCGATCTGCAGGGTCGTCAGCCACTGAAGCCATGCGTGAAAATCGACCTGATCCTCGTTTGCCGCAGCAAAATCCTGGACCTCTGAGCTTCGGGGGTTACGGAACGATGGAGGCCAGTTCAACCAGCCGCTGCCGTGACCTTGCGCCGTCATCTGCCCTGAAATGGCTTCGAACAGGCAATGTCCATAAAGGTCACTGCCGCCAGTGGCTTTGAAATGTTCAAAAGCGGCGCTGCTGAAGCGGGGACTTTGCCGATCACCCGATTTCCAGCGTTGCCAAAGGATCTTGAGCGTCGCGAGCTTGACATGTGTCACCCCCACATAGTCCACGGTTTCAGAATATCTCAGTTTTGCAATCATTTTTTGGTCGACCATATCCTCGGAAAACCCCGGAACGCGGTCGACGGCTATGTAGAGAGGGTTAAAAAACAGGCGGTTGGACGGTGAATAAGGGCTGCAGCGACTTGGATCTGACAAAAAGAGCGCATGGAGCGGGTTGAGCCCTATGAAGTCTGCGCCGGACATTGCAGCGATCTGACAAAAGTTCTTCAGATCCTCAAAGTCGCCTATTCCGTGATTGCGGGAAGACCGAAGTTCATAAAGCTGGACAGAAATCCCCCAGACACCATTCTCCTGAAGCAGCTTCGGAATATAGCATCTCGCGCCTTCCGGAACTTCCAGGCGAGGCGGTGGTCTTTTTCCAACTGATTCAAGCGAGCTCCGATCTAAAAATCCCAACGCTTGCAGGAGCCGAAGCCTCGTTGTGCGCGGAACCTCCTGCACGACACCCTGAAGATCCTTATAGCTGGCCTGCATTCCGAGCGCCTCAGCCAGCTCATCAATCGCGATCTCGTTTTCGTCTGATGGATTTATCATCCAGATGGTCCTTGCTGCCCACGCGTATGTGGCGAAGCAAACAGGCTTCTCCTCCCAAGGTTCCCGATCTTCATAAATGATGATGCGGTCCGTTAGCTTGTCGCGACCTCAAGAAGCATCAGAATTTGTATCCCACAAAAAGAGAAACGGAGGGCTGCAATGGCTTCTCCACGATTGGGCTGTCAGCCGCGTCTCCGGTCAATATCCCGAGTTCGGCCTGCCCCCGCACAAGCCAATGCTCATCGAGAAGATAGGTGGCCGAAGCGGAAACATCGACGCGTTTCAGGCCCGCTTTTGCCTTGTATTCGGGCAAGCCGGAGGCTGCCGACTGGGCGGCATTCACACCAAAATAGGCTTCCATGTGTTTATCGTTGGCGACAATCGCCTCGGCCTTGGCGCCGAGAATGAGTTTTTCCGTCACAGGCTGGGAATAGCCGATGCCGAACGTACCGATAAGGCTCTCGCTGCCCTCGATCGTTTGCTCCATCTCGGCGTAGAATTCAACGGGACCTAGTTCATATGCCGCTTTGACACCGACTGTTGCCGCGAAATCGATGTCGCCCAGGCCTCGAAGCCGATCATCATCACCGTCGTCCCTGCCTGATTCATAGCCAATCTTTCCCGAGAGCGAGAAGCCGCCGTAGCGAAAGGGCGTGACGGCGACGCCTGAAGGATCAATCTCCAACCAGTCGTCATACGTGAAAAGGACCAAGGGGATGGGGCTGATCTTCAAGTCACCGCTACCCTCATATTCCGGCTCGTATTGAGCGCCACCGCCGACAATCAGGCTCCACTGCCGCTCAGGAAGCTTCTGATCGAACCTCCTTTGATCAAATTCCTCCTGGGGGACAGGTATCTGCTCTTCGGCCGCAGCGTCGGCGGCAAGCACGCCCGGCGCAATTCCGACAACGCCCATTGTGGCCCCAAGAGCCCATAAGGAAACACGCCTGCTGTCTGGCTTTGTGAAAAACATGAGGGCTCCAACGAGTTACTTTGCCGCCGGATCTGTCGCGACGACATGCGGATTCCTCTTTTCAGATCGGGCACCCTTCGAACATGTCATTGTGTTAAGGTATGTTACGGTCAGGCTCGCGAACGACTTCCACCCTGCGGCAGGACTCATAGCCAGCCTGTGACGCTCTTAACGTGTCGGTGCTTCTTGTTTTCAAGCAGGCGCTTTGGCTATGGGATAGCAATCCGGCCGCAACAAAATGTAACATCATATATGGATAGGCATTTTTTGGTTCATGTTACATGGAGACAGCCTGATTTGAGAACGGAAGATTATGAGAGTGCGTGTCCCACCGGGCCTGAGGACTATCCAAGGGCAGATCACCGCTCTTGCCATACTCGCCCTGTTGATAATCATCGTCCTGGCAGGGCCTTTGCTCGAGCGCTGGGTCCGGGACGATTACAAGATGTTGGATATCGAAGAGATAGCCGAACACGTCCAGGCCGTGAGCGGCCTTTTGGCGGTAGCCGCGCCAGGTGAGAGGCAGGTCATCCTCGACGCGGCCCGGCGCGCGGGTTGGGATTTCACGCTGCAGCCTTTGTCCTTGAGTGAAAAGTTTACAACGTGGTCCCCGGAATGGACTTTCTGGGCTCCGGTCATCGAATGGCTGTTCCCTCCCGACAATGCAATTTCACCATTAGGCGGATGGAGAACCTTTCTAAACGGGGACCGCATTGTTGCAATGCGAGTGGACGATACAACGATGTTGTTCACACCTGTCTCATCCGACCCTTTTCTGACGAGTGACTTCGTGGGGCGCGGCTCCTATATCCTGGTCGCCCTGATTACCCTCATTCTTCTTTTCTCTGCTTTTGCCGTTTGGGCAATTATGCTGCCGTTGCGGCGCATATCCGTGGCAGCGATGAATGCGGACATTTCAGATGACGGAGAAGTGTTCGAGGAACGCGGCAGCGCTGAACTCGTGGCCCTCGCCAAGGCTCTGAACAGCATGCGAAAACGGATCGCGATCATGGTGGAATCGCGGACTCGCATGTTGCGGGGCATCAGTCACGATCTTCGCACCCCTCTGACGAGGCTCCGGCTAAAGGCCGAACGTTTGCCGGCAGATCCGCTCCGGGAGGCCCTATTGTCAGATATAAATCATATCGACCGGTTGTTGGGTGAAAGTCTCGACTATCTGCGTGACAGCTACCGCAAGGAGCATGTCGAGCGGATAGACATTGCCAGCACTGTGCAGACAATCTGCAGCGAATTCGCCGATACAGGCTTCGACATCTCCTATAGGGGGCCGAACAGGCTGATAGTCAACTGCAGGCCGCTCGCCATCACCCGCGCTGTCACCAATCTCTGCGATAACGCCACCAAGTTCGCGAGCCAGGTCGTTGTCGATCTATATGCCGGTAGCGAAACGATAGCCATTGACGTCATAGACGATGGCCCGGGTATTCCCGAAACATTACGGCAGCGCGTTCTGGAACCCTTCTTTAAGATTGATAGCGCACGGAACGATGCGAATTCCGGATTTGGGCTAGGGCTGTCGATCGTCGCGGAAATCGTTCAAGCCCACGGGGGAGCGCTGGAATTCCTCGACCGCCGGCCAAACGGTTTTGTCGTCAGACTCATATTGCCTGCGCAGTGATGGTCTGTGACTTGTGGCGAAGGGGGCAGGACCTCGCTCGTGCACATACACACACCCACACAAGCGTCGCGTTATCAGAACTTGGAAATCCAAAGCATGAGCACGAGTTAGACGTGCTCGACCTTGGCGGTGAACATATATCCCCCAAGCCTTACGGTCTGAAGCAGTGCCGGCTCCCTCGGGTTGGCTTCGATTTTCTGTCGAAGACGGCTGATATGGACATCGATACTGCGCTCGATTGGACCCGCCAGACCGGAATGCGTCAGTGACAGAAGCTCCTCGCGGGTGATGACACGGCCGGGATTTCGGCAAAACGCCAACAAAAGATCCAGCTCTGTCGTGGTCAACGCCACGCGCGCATGACTTGGATCATGAAGCTGGCGGCGCATTGGATCCAGCTGCCAACCATCGAACCGGAGTTTTTGATGGCCAGAGTTCTTGATGAAGCCATACGAAGCTCTCCTCAATAGGCTTCGAACCCGCGCAACAACCTCTCGGGGGCTGAATGGCTTCGTAACGTAATCGTCAGCTCCGACCTCCAATCCTACGATCCTGTCAACCTCCTCGCCGAGTGCGGTTAACAAGATGATTGGAATTGTCTTTTCGGCGCGAACCTTCCTGCAAATGCTCAACCCGTCCTCGCCCGGCAGCATGACGTCAAGAATGATGAGATCATAAGGATTGTTGCGCAGAAGCGCCTTCATCGCGCCGCCGTCTTCGGCAACGGTGGGTGTCATACCGTTATCCTGCATGGTAAGCGCGAGGAGGTTCGCGATTTCGCGATCATCCTCCACAATCAAAATCCGCGCATTTTCCAAATTTGACTGCATGGTCTCTTGCTCCAATCCGCTAATTCTGCATGCCGCTTTAAGACCAGATATTTTGACTTGTTAAGATTTGTTGCAGCCGGGACGAAGCGATGCCTCTTAGCATATGGGTGGTTGTGGATCTCAGGCCAGAGGTTTTTCGCCGGACTACAGGAGCGGAAGGCCGAATAGCAGATCCTCGGCCTTCCGCGACCGCGCCACTTCGCCAGCAGTGGCGCTATAGCGGTGATCGGATACGCTCAGTCTCAGCCGACTGGAGGTATGGCTTGAAGATCCTGGCGATCCGATCACCGAAATCGGAAACGATGAGATGAAGCGAGGGGATTACGATCAGCGAGAGGAGTGTTGAGACCAACAGCCCGCCGATAACTGCAATAGCCATTGGCGCTCGAAATTCGCCTCCATCACCCACGCCAAGAGCCGAAGGGATCATGCCGCCGGTCATGGCGAGGGTCGTCATGACGATGGGGCGAACGCGCTCGGCACAGGCCTCGATGATCGCATCGACCCGCGAAAGGCCGTGCGCCTCCCGCTCGATGGCGAAATCGAGGAGCATGATGGCGTTCTTCGTGACGATACCCATCAGCATCAGCATTCCGATGACAACCGGCAGCGATATGGCGCTGCCGCTCAACCACAGCCCCGCGACGACACCGCCAATCGACAGAGGAAGAGACGCCAGGATCGTCCATGGCGCCAGAACGCTGCCGAACAAAAGTATCAGCACGACAAGAACGAGCATGATGCCCGATCCCATCGCCACCGCAAAGCTCTCGAAAACAGTGCTTTCCGTGTCGGAGTCTCCCGTTGCCTGAAGGCGGACGCCTTCCGGCAGGTTTTTCACACTTGGGAGTTGGAGCAGGCGCTCCATCCCCTGTCCGGATGTCAGCCCATCCGCCATATCCACGCCGATCTCGATCCGACGCTCACGATCGAGCCGCTCGATGGCTGAGATCGTCTCGTCGAAGCTGATGTCGGCCACGGACGACAGCGGGATACGAGTGCCATCGACGGCGGCGATGGTTAGCATTTCGAGCGTCGAGAGATCGTCACGGCCGTTAGGGTCAAGAACCACGCGAATGGGGATTTGCCGCGCGCCATCGGTGAAGCTTGGCAACTGGCTGTCGACATCGCCGACGGTGGACAAGCGGATGGTCTGGGCAATCGCATCCGGCGAAACGCCGAGCGTGGCGGCCTTGTCCGTTTGGACCTGGATCCTGAGCTCCGGACGCATGACGCCATTATCGATGGCTGGAGCGACAAACGCCGGATCGGCTGCCAGTTCCGCCACGATGGCATCGGCGGTCGCCAAGGCCGCATCGGTTCCCAGCAGCGCAAAGGACAGATCACGGCCACCACGCTCGTTGAGAAACCTCAGCTTCACATCGGGGATGGAGGCCAGCCTTTCTTCGATCTCGGCTTCCAGCGCAAACGAGGAGTGATCCCGCTTGGTCTTGTGGACAAGATCGATGAGAATGACCGCAAAGCGAACATCCTCCAACCCCGTGATGCTTGCACCGGCACGGGCAAAGACTCCTTCTACTCCGGGAAACTTACTGACGCGGTTAGCAATTTCGTCCGATACCGCGCGTGTCTCATCAAGGGTGGAACCGGGCGGCAGTTCGGCCGAGAGGGTGAGGCGTCCGGTATCCTCCTCCGGCAGGAAACCGGTCGGCAGCGACGAAAAGGTGAGCATTGCGAGGGCGAAGGAGCCTACAGCCAGACCAACAGTCACCCACCGCAAGTGCAGGCTCACCCGCAGCAAGTCCTGGTATGCCAGAATGAAAGTCCTCTTCTTATGCTCCACCGGAGGTGTTCCGGTCATGACATACGCTGCCAGGACAGGGGTAATCAGCCGCGCAACCAGCAGCGAGAAGAACACGGCGATCGCTACCGTCAGGCCGAATTGGCGGAAATACAGACCCACCTCGCCTTTCATGAAACCCACCGGTGCAAACACGGCGATGATGGTGGCGGAAATGGCAATGACGGCAAGCCCGATTTCGTCGGACGCGTCGAGGGACGCACGATAGGCGGACTTGCCCATGCCGCGATGGCGCACGACATTTTCTATTTCAACGATCGCGTCGTCAACGAGTATGCCGGTGACCAGCGTGATCGCCAGCAGGCTCAGGATGTTGAGGGAAAAGCCGAGAAGATCGATAACAAAGAAAGTGGGAATGATGGAGAGCGGAAGCGCTACCGCGGCGACAATCGTCGCCCGCCAATCGCGCAGGAACAGAAAAACGACGATAACAGCAAGCGCGGCACCCTCCACCAATGTGCTCATGGTCGAGGTAAAATTGCCTGCCGTATAGGTGAAGTTGTCGTCGACGAGGCTGAAGCGCACGTCGCTGTCGCGAGCGCCCATCTCCACCAGCGCTTTCGAGACCAGGTCCGCAACTGATATTTCGCTTGCGCCTTGCGACGGATAAACCGAAAAACCCACGACGTCGCCTCCCCCGAGCGTGGCGAATGTACGCGCTTCCGCCATACCGTCCTCGACCCTTGCGAGGTCTCCCAGCCGGACAGAGGCGTGGGGAGAAAGCGCAATGCGGTGATCGGCAAGTTCTGTAACGGTGTTTGCCGCCGCAACCGTCGTCAGGGCCTCCTCGCGACCGCCGAGAGAGCTCCTCCCGCCGGAGTTCTCAATCTGGCCTTGCGAGAGACTCTCATTGACGACGCTTGCAGAGAGGGAAAGCGCCTGCAGCCGGCCGGGATCGAGTTCGACGCGAATTTCCCGATCAGCCCCGCCGACACGCTCGATCCGTCCGACACCTGGCAAGCCCTGCAGGTTGCCCGCAACCACATCGTCTATATACCAGGAAAGATCGGCGACCGTCCTATTTGCACTCGACACTGCGTATGTCACGACCGATCGCGCTTCTTCCTCAACCCGCTCGACAACAGGCTCATCGATGGCCGCAGGCAAGTCGGAACGAATTTTTGCCACTGCATCTCGCACATCGACAACCGCCCGGTCAGGCGAAACCATGCCCAATTCGAACTCGACATTGGTCACCGATCGACCCTGACCAATGGTCGAGGTGATTTTTTTGATACCGGTCAGCGGCGCGACGGCGTTTTCTACCAGCCGCGTCACTTCAATCTCGAGTTCGCTCGGCCTCGCTCCGGATTGCTCGATCGTGACCTTGACCAGCGGAGTTATGACCGCGGGGAAATAGGTAACCGGCAATCGGGAGAAGCTGTAGAGTCCCGCCACCATCAGGATGACGAAAAGCAGAACCGATGGCAGCGGATTGCGGATTGCCCAGGCCGAGAGGTTCACGTTCATCAACGCACCGTCCCTTCGGAACGGTCGAACGCGGCCGTCTGGGGAGGCTCCGACCGCAGGCTGTCTTCCTCTGACACGACAACGGGCGTCACTCGATCCTGATCCCTCAGGAAGCCGCCTGCCTTCAGCACGACCATTTCGCCGTCCTCGACACCCTCGATGATCTCGACGAAATTGCCCTGCCGCAGGCCAGTCTGGACGATTCGTGTTTCGACGACATCGTCCTTTACGACATAGACACTGTGGGAAAGGCGCGTGCTTCTGACGGCCGTCGCCGGCAGGAAAACATTCGTCCGCGTCGAAGTATCGATGACAGCGCGTGCAAATACACCCGGAATAAGGCCTTCGCTTTCATCGAGCTCGATCCGAACCGTGCCGCTTCGCGTTTTGGGTTCTATTTGAGCCGCATTCAATCGCAGCGTGCCACCAAGCGGTTCGTCGCGACCAGGCACGGTTACTTTCGCGCGCATGCCCTTGCTCAGCCGGACGAAATTCGTTTCCGTGACTTCCGCTACGAACTCGATCCTGCCGTCCTTGGCAAGGCGAAACAGCGGGGTTCCCGAATCCGAAGTCATAATACCAACTCGGGCGTTCCGCTCCAGAACGAGACCCGATTCTGGCGCGCGTACGGTGCTCCTGCTGATCGCCAGCTCGATCTCCCTTCGTTCCTGCGCGATCAACTGCTCCTCGGCGCGCGCTAGCGCCAGTGACTGTCGCGCAAGTGCCGTCTCCACAAGGGCCCGGTCGTAAGCGTTTTGACGTTCATCCAGAACCTGATCAGCGATAATCCCCTTTGGTTGCAGCGTCAGGCTCCGGTCCAGCTGCTTTCGCGCCTCCCGCTCGGCAACAAGTGCAACCTCAACCTTGCCGCTCTCGACAGCCACGGCGGCTCTGGCGCGCAAGGCCCCTACCGCATTTTTGTCAAGCGCGAGCATTGCATCAGCTCGGTCAAACACGGCGAGCGGTTGACCCTGTTCGACCGTCTGGCCGACTTCCGCCAGGATCTGCTGTATTTCCCGGCCCGCAACCAGGGGCTGCACCATAACCTCCTCGCGAGCCGCAAGGGACCCCACGACCGATATTCGCTCGACCATATCGCCCTGTTTGGCAAAAGCGACTGTGACAGGCGCTTTGTCCCGTGCCAATGCAGCTGATCCAAGGACAGCAAACCCAAGCGCGAGAACCATGGCCCCTTTGCCGGGCAGCCAGAGAGACCAGAACCTGCTCAACCACACTTTTATATTCATGAAGCGACCTCTCTTCTGATGCCTTGGCCATAAAAGACATCCGGCAATTCGGGCCGCACCCTAGTGATCATGGAAGATCGCAACGTTTTATCGCGTTAAGATTTGTTGCGCTTCAACAACTCACGCTCGTTCGACAGTTCCTGGCGGCTATCGCAGGGTTAGGCGCACGAGACGGCTCCGTGCGGAAAGCCAGGGGCGTTCCTGCGATCTGTCGACGCCGTCGTCAGTGGTGCCTCTCATAATAGGAAAGGGCGACCTGTCCGGTAGAGCGCCCTGAAAGCGCTGCAGCTATTCATGACCGCCAGGTCGAACCGATTTGAAATTATTGGAAATCTACCGAAACCGATCGCAACAAATAGCAGCACCAACCTCGCCAATTCCCGCCTAAGCCGAACTCCTCACTTAACGGGAGTCGCACACCTTGATCACGATCGTATGTATGAAATGGGGCGCCGGATTCACGGCCATGCACGTAAATGCACTCTATGCCGGTGTCTTACGGCACATGGAGGAGCCATTCGAATTTGTCTGCCTGACCGACGACGGGTTTGGTCTTGCGTCGGGCATCGCGGTGCGGCCCATACCTGAACTTGCTCTTCCAGAGGGTGCTTGGAGGAAGGGATGTTGGCCAAAAATCGGAGTATTTTCGCCAGATCTTTTCCCGTCGGCAGAGGCGGTGCTGTTCCTTGACCTTGACGTCATCATCCAACGCTCTCTCGCTCCCTTCCTTGCCATTGTCCGAGAACGCCGGCACCTCGTCATTCAGCGGGAGTGGAATCCGGATCTTTGGAGCCTGCTTCCCATGTGGCTCAGACCAGATCGCGGAGCACAATCTTCGGTTTTTGGATTTTGCCCTTCAACGGCCGAAGCCATATTTAGCGACTTCGCCGCCCATACTGCCGAACGCATCAAGTCATTCAAAAACGACCAGACCTACCTCACACAAACGGTGAGACGGAGAAGCTACTGGCCAGCCGGCTTCTGCGTGAGCTTCAAAAGAAGCTGCACGAAATATTTCCCGCTCAATTTGCTCTTCCCGAAGGTCCGGCAGCCAAGCAAGGCCAGGATTGTCGTCTTTCATGGCAGACCTCGGCCGTGGGAAACAATGGTGAGAGAGGGTGAGCGCTGGGGCTCAAAGCGACGCTTTGGTATCGGTCCGGTTCCATGGATCAGACAGTATTTCGATCAAGGTGATGCCATGCTCACGTCGTTGCACGCTATAAATAAAGGAGGACCACAGCTTGTTTCAGAGAAGGCTCCCGCGTCCTCTCCACGTCCTAGATCACACGGGAATCGTGAATCAGAGGAAGGCCAGCAAGCTCCTATCATGGCCTGCGCTTGCGGATGCGATTGTTCAACGAACAACCGATTCTTCTCCGTTTCCAAATAAGTAGGTCCTTTTGCCGTGACCAAATTACTTCATGCCGTACACCGCATTCTCCTTTACGTTCCTCATCGCGATATCGCGGGCAAACTCCTGGAGAGCCTTGCGTCCCAAGGTTATTCGGCCGCGGCGGTTGCAGATCATGAAGAATTTTTAACGTCGCTCAGACAGGATCATTATGATGTCGTCGTGACCGGAACGAGACATGTCCGCGAAGTCAGGGCCGGAGGCCATCATCCTATCATCAACTACGAGGTCTTCATTCACCGACACCAATCAGGGGAGCCCCGAACCTATTTTCATATGGATGATTTCATCAACCGTATCCGCTTCTATACAGGAGCGGCGGTTTGAGGCGGCTTTCTTCCTTGAAACAAGACGAAGGCCAAAGTCGATCGCCGGTAGCTATAACCCCCGCCATCCCAAGCCATTGCTAGGTTGGGAACTGCGTTCCTCCCACGAGGCCCTTGCGAGTAGCGCGCCTGTCTTGATGGGCCGCGGGAGACCTGATGTTGTCGGCTATCTAACGCTCTGCGGCCTGCCGGTGCCAGCTCACACCGAGGCGGCGGCTAAAATTCATCCCTACAACAAGCGGGTTTTCCTCGCCCCATATTGGGACGACATTTATGCGCTGGACGCCGAGCGCAAGCAGGATCGGAAAGAGGCGGAGGCGGTCGGCTGAAACTTGCGACCGGCTTGGCTATAGGGCTCTTGAGCTGCCGCTGATGGGGATGGAACAGCGCGCCGACTTCTTGGCGGACAGCCTGCGACGGCGGTAATCTCACTATCAACTCTGGCAGCCGAAATATCGGGAAGCTGCCAGTCTGCTTCCCCCACCAAGTCCGTCATTCTGGCCAACTAGTCAGACGGCGGCCAGGCAGGGCCTTATTCGCTAGGACAAACCGCCCCACGGGTGTTTTGCAACGAACTTATGGGATTGGGCGTGCTAGAGGTGGAGCGCGAGAACTAGGTCTGACGGCCGGAAAAGATTTTGCCCTAACGTTGCTGGTAGCCGCAGATTTAAACGTCTTCGACGCACAACTCATGAACCTTCGCCATGAAAGCCTGGACGTAGTTCGTGCTCTTATTCAGTTTGAAATCCGAGGCGTGCCGCCAGTCTTCGAGCATCATCCACGCGTCGGGAACGTCATTGGACTGGTGGGTCTCGTAGCGTAGGCAGCCTTCCTCCTTGCGGGAGGGAGAGACGAGCCGAAGCAGTTCATCGCGAGCGGCCCGGCTTCGCCGTGAAGTAGGCCACGTTGGTGAGGTCAGCCATTCCGGTCTCTTTGTTCGTTAGGGTGACACCCGCATGGTTACGGAATGTCCGGAAAAGATCCCTCGCGCCTTTGCGGGAGCGACGATTTGGCATTCAGCTTGCGCCACGATGATCAGTTAAACCCATGATCGTCTTGCGGGCTTCTAACTCGAAGGGCGCCTTTCCTTGCTAACCGCCTGGCGAGGCTCTGACTGAACGTCCGCTGCTCAAGGGTAATGAGAGCAGCATTCAGGACCGGCTAAGAACTCTGACCGCAGCCATTCACGCGCGATATGTTGGATTTCTCGGTCAGATCTGGATCAAACGGTCCTTATGCCATACACCTCGTGTGCAGGGATAGGCAGCAGGCGATAAGCCATCTCCGCCTTCAGCTCCTCGTGGCGGGCGATCTCGTCGGGCGTCTTGTCCCTCTTGGCGCCCAGCGTGACGAACTCTTCCTTCACATGTCCGGGCTTGATCACGGCTTCGGCGGTCCGCCCGCGATAGCTGAAGCGAAACACATAGGGACCGGGAGGATCTGAAATAATGTCCTTGCCGCCGATCGATTTGTCGATGGTCAGCCGCCCCTCGGTCAGCGCCCGGGTCACCATTTCCAGCGCGTCGCGGCCGCCGGGACCGGAAAAAGCGGTCACAATCAGCACCTCGCGCCGCTCCAGCGGCGTGTCGGACAATAGCGGAAACGCCGCTTGCATGGCCTTCAGCGCATGCGCGACGCCGCCGGGAAAGCCGCCGCCGTGATAGGCGTTGATGCTGTCAAAGGTGAAGCTTATCGGGTGTCCGTTGTCGAGGACGGTGATCTCGTTAGACATGGGCATAGGCCCTCAGATTGGGGACGAGCCGGTCGAGGAAGCGTGTCGTCGCCGGCATGAAATGCGAACCGTGATGGAACATCGGATCGAGTGAGGAGAGGATCATTGTTCCCGATGTCGTGACCTTGTCCTCGTAAAGGATCGCCCGGTCTTCGCCATCGCGAGCGAGAACGGTGGCGTCGTCCGGCGGCGTGAACCAACCATGCAGATGCCAGGTTGCTTCGTTGTCGCCGATACCCGCCATCAGCGGATGGCTGGCCGCGGCCTCGGTGACGCGCACGCCGAGATCGGCGGCCGGATCGAGCCACCACCACCAGTTCGTCGGCGTACCGGTGAAGTCGACATGCGGCAGCCAGAGATCCGACCGGCTCTCGCCGAGCGCCACCACCGTGCCTCCGGCCGTGAGATGGCGAGCGATCACGTCCTTCTGGGCGATCATGCGCTGCGCCGGCGTACGGCATGGAACCCAGAGAATATCGTCGGGGCGCAGGATGTCGGCGAGCTCTTCGGGCGCGCAGATCACGTCGAATATCTCGGTGTAGCGCGGTCCTTCCAGGCTGCGGATATTGTAATAGGTGCCGGACGATGGAGCGACGACGCGTCGCCCCATCCGGCTCGACATGCGCATGCCGCCATAGGTTTCGGGCGCGGCAAGCGGCAGCTCGGCGGCCGGTAACGCAGGCGCTGAAGGCCATGGGTCGAGGCAGGGTCCGCCAAGCGTCCAGTCGATCATGCGCCGTGTCAGTTCGCCCGACAGGTTCCATTCCAGCCCCATCGAGCCGAGATCATTGCCGGCATGGGAAAAGATCCGCCCGCCTTTCGGCCGAGCCCATACCCAGTCGACCGGCACCCGCGCCGGACCCAGACCATTGACCGCCACAGCACCTTCGGGTAGCGGATTGCAACCCCGGCCGTAAAAGCCCGCCACGCCCTTGTTGGTCTCGAGCTTGGAAAGCTCGATGCCGGAAAACAGCGGATGGGCATTGACCGGGGAAAGGTCGAAATCGGCGCGCTTCGGCGCCTCGATCGGCCGGTACTGGCTCATGCCCTCGACCAGCGGCCGCACCATGTGGCCATTGAAGAACCAGCGTCCGCCGGCGTCGAGGAAGGCGGCGAGCGCCTCGCGCATCAGGGCCATGGCGTTCTGGTCGAGCTGGTTGCCGGTGATCAGGCCCTTGTGGGCCAGAAGCATGTCCGCGTTCAGCGCCGGCTGCTCGACGATCGTCACCAGACCCTCGGCCGCGGCCGCCTTCACCGCCTCGGACGGGGCCTCATACGCTGATTTCAGGTAGATCGTGGTCATGCTGCCTCTATCCCGGCGAAGGCCGGCAGGATTGCCCGGCGCGTCTCGCCCGTCGGTCCGGTGACGTCCACCCATCGCATCGCCACGCCGTAAAGTTCCGACAGTTTGTCGGGCTCGAGCATCTCGGCGACGGTGCCGTGCATCTCACGCCCTTCCGGCATCATCAACAGCACGTCGTCGGCCGCCGCCAGCGCATGGTTGGGATCGTGGGTGGTGAACAGGATCGCCTTGTTGCGGCGAAGTCTCAGCATGTTCAGGAGTTCCAGCGTGCGCGACTGGTTGCCGAGATCGAGTGCCGAGGTCGGCTCGTCGAAGACCAGCGCCGGCGATCCGGTGGCGATGGCCCGGGCGATCAGCACCATCTGTCGCTGGCCGCCGGACATGCGGTCGTAGCGAAGCTCGGTCAGATGGCAGGCGCCGACCTCGACCAGCGCCTCCTCGGCCGCCGCGCGGTCGTCGGCCGAGGGCTGGCCGAACAGGCCAAGCCGCGCCGCCCGGCCCATGATCACGACATCGAGGCCGGAAAGCTTGGCCTGCGAGGCGCCGTGCTGCGGCACGTAGCCAGCGATTTTCGGAGCGCTGCGGCGACCCTTCACCAGCGGCTGGAAGCCGAGCAGGGCGCGCAAAAGCGTCGTCTTGCCGCGGCCATTGGGGCCGAGCACCGCCATCGACCGGCCGACCGGCACGGTGAAGCTGATGCCGGAAAACAGCGTGCGGGCGCCAAACGAGACGGAGGCGTCTTCAAGGCCGATCATGTCCGGTTCGTCTCCTTGAAATGGCGGCGCAGCAGATAGCCGAACACCGGCGCGCCGACCAGCGCGGTCAGCACGCCAAGCGGGATCTCCGCCGCCGTCAGAGTGCGCGCCATGGTGTCGATCAGTGTCAAGTAGGCCGCGCCCAGCAGTGCCGATGCCGGGATCAGCGCGCGGTGGTCCTCGCCGACGAGGATACGCGCGGCATGCGGCACGACGAGCCCGATCCAGCCGATGATGCCGGCGACCGCTACCGAGGTTCCGGTCATCAGCGAAATGGCGGTGAAGATGTACCAGCGCTCGCGGTCCGGATTGACGCCGAGCGACCGGGCTTCTTGCTCCTCCAGCGCCAAAAGGTTGAGCCGATAGCGCAACAGCCAGACGGCGATGAGACCAAGCCCCATGCCCGGCACGGCGAGCCACAGGCGCGGCCAGGTAGCGGTCGAGAACGAACCCATCAGCCAGTAGACGATGGCCGGCAGCGAGGTATTGGGATCGGCGACGAACTGCACGACGGACACCAACGCCGCGAACAGCGCCCCGACGATCATGCCGGCGAGGATGACCGTGATCACCTCGGTGCGACCGTTGATACGGGCAAGAAGCCCGACCAGCACCAGCGCCGACAGGCCGAGCAGGAAGGCCATGCCGAGCAGCACGACACCGGAATAGCCAAACAGGATGGCGAGCGCTCCGCCAAAAGCGGCCCCCTGACTGATGCCGAGCACCTGCGGCGAGACCAGCGGATTGCGGAACACGCCCTGCAGGGCCGCGCCACCGACGGCGAGCGCCGCGCCTGACAGCGCCGCCAGAAGCACGCGCGGCAGGCGCACGAGCAGCACGATGCGCTCGTCCATCTGGGTCGGCGCGGCATCCGGGTTGAGGATCGCCGCCAGCAGGATCTCGCCGATCCGCGGCACGTCGACGGAAAAGCGTCCGGCGCCGATCGAAAACAGCATGGCGGCAATCAGCGCCAGCACCATAAGCCCGAACGCACCGATCCGCAAACCGATCAGGCTTTGGCGCCCGCTCTCCGTCGCCGCCATCGCCATCCTACTTCGCCTTGAACTGGGCGTAGTCGGTGGCGTCGCCCTGCATGCCGATCCACAGGATGCCGTCGATGTCCTCGTCGGTCAGGTCGTAGGCGTAGAGCGTCTTGTAGGCCTTTTTCATCTCGCCGCGCAGGTCGTACTGGAAGACGTCGGGATGCAGGAGATTGGCGAGCCACATCCAGGTCATTGGGCTTTCTTGGTTCGGCGGATCCCAGCGATAGCCGCCAAGCGGCATCTTGTAGACGCGCTTTTCCTGGGCGGCCTTGGTCAGCGACAGGATCGGGTCGTCATAGATCCGCTCAAGGCCGAGCTTGGCCTCGAAACTGTTGAGGAGAATGACATCCGGGTTCCACTCGGCGATCTGCTCCGGGCTGATCGTCGTGCCCTGGCCCTCGAGATTGGCGGAGGCCGAAGTGGCGCCGACCAGATTGATGTAGAAGGCGTTGTAGTTCCCCTTGTCGCCAGATGCCGTCAGACTTTCGAGGGCGCGGCCGAGATAGAGGACTTTCGGCTTCTGCTCCGCCGGAATCTCCTTCGACTTCGCCGCCATTTCGGCGGCCACCTGGTCACGCCAGCCATTGATCATCTCCGCCCGTTCGGGCTTGCCCATCGCGGTCGCCACCATGGCCTGGTACTGCTTGGTCTTCTCCTCCGTGCCGTAGGAGATCAAAAGGGCGGTCAGGCCGGCATTGACGATCGGGTCGACCAGGTCCGGGCCGCGATCGGCCCACTGGATGACGAGCTCGGGATTGGTGGCGGCCAGTTCCTCGACGTTCGGAATGAAGTTCGGCGCGGTGATATCGGAAGGAATGTCCTTGGCCTCGGGGAAGATCTTGCCGAGCACGCCCTCGACGATCGCCGACTTGGCGGTCGGGTTCATGCCGACCAGCTTCGAGGTTCCGCCGTCCATGGCGATGATGGTCGAAGCCATCGGGATCGGGATCGATGCGATCCGCTTGACCGGCTTTGGCAGTGTGACGGTGCGGTTCTCGTGGTCGATGATGGTGATCGGATCAGCGGTTGCGACCATTGGCTGCGCAAAAACGAATGCAACTGTAATCGCTAGCTTGTTCCGTCTGAAAAGCATGAAAACCCCCTAGAAATTCTATGACGCATATCCAATCGTAAATATGATTTATTTTGTCAAGATAATTGGGGTGACTGTCATCAAACGAGTGGGTGAGGAAGGTTGAAGTGGACAGCGGCAAGCGTGCGGGTTTGCCGAGTGACGTCGCGGAGAAGATGAAGGCACTGGAGCGGGAGAACCGCGAACTTCGTCAGGCCAATGAGATTTTGCGCAAGGCCTCTGCATATTTTGCCCAGGCGGAGCTCGAGCGCCCACTGAAGCGATGATCTCCTTCATCGATGCAAACCGCTCGGTGCTCGGGGTCGAGCCGATCTGCAGACTTTTGCCGATTGCCAAGAGGCCTTAGGCTGGCTTCCGTAATAGCGCGGCTACCACAACGGCAGGAACGCTGAATAGCATGTCCAAGGGAACGACGCGCTGTTTGAGATCGACGCCATAACAATAGCTTGGCTTATTTGACATTCATCTGGGGCTGCATGCAGTCGTTCCGATTTCGAACGAACTTACCCAGCGTAGAGTTCTCATCGTCCTGAGCCTCGTCGGCAAAGACTTCTGCGACCAGCAGAATTCCGACTACCGGTCGTCGACCGCGACAAGATTGCTCGTTGTGCGGAACCCACTGGGGATCCCTCCCGGAACTCCGCCAGAGAGATGCTGGCCTTTCGCTTTTCTCATCCTGATCATGGGCGCCACGCATGCTTTCGCCGCGCGAATGGAAAGACCGGTAGCGAACGGATCCCCCACCGGCCGGTGTTTATCCACGCCGTCAACTCGACCGAAACCGCGAAGACCGAGGGAGTCGCGCCGACCCTGGATGAGTGAGTTCTCACGACCTCCAAGTCGCACGCGCCTCGTTGATGGGCGATTTTGCCGAACAAACAAGCGGCCCTCTTTAGCTCCATCCGATCCGCGAAACATGCTCAAACGATTGTCACGCCGATGTCACGCGGCGGCGGCCAATGAATGCACTAAGGTATGAAAACTGTCCGTTAAGAGCATTTATCCGACGAGCAATTTTCGATGATCAAGTTATACCTCTCCTTGGCATTCTCCCTGATGGTTGCAGGAGCATCATTTGTGGCAGCCGTGAACCAGGGACCGTCTCAATCCCACTACCTACATCTGGCGAAGCAACACGAGTGAAGCGACATTTTCGCTCGAACGATCGACTGGCGCGCAGTCCTTCAACATGGCGCAAATGCAAACTGCACAGTTAAAACACTATCGGTGTTCGTCAGCCGCCGCCGCTTACCGAGAGCGCACGCGCATCTGAGGTCTCGTTTCCAGATTGGTGTATGTGGGGGAGAACCAAACCATGCCGGCAACGTCTGACTTCGTTCGGGAGCTGTTCGCAGCCGCCAACCAGATCGATATGATTACGATGTCCGAAGGCAGGAGACTTGTCGATAGGGCCGCATCGACGATCAAGGACCAGCGGGAACGGCTTGCGGAGATGGGCAAGATCCTTCCGGTGACACGAGACGTCACGGCGGATCTGCCGGGGTTTTTGGCATGTTTCGATCTGATGCCACCTCAACTGGTTTCCGTGACGCTGATGAAGTGCGCCGACGAGATCGTTCGTCTCGGACGACTGCTTGGAGAGCATGAAACTTGCTGAGTTAACCGTGCGTTAACGGTGTTCGGAACGCCGTCTGGACGAAGCAGCAGCGCTGGCGGAAATCTCCAGCGCCGCAGCTCCGTCCAGACGGTACCCCACTGCGGTGAGGCTCGACACGCTTCCATAGCTTGCGTGTCGAGCCTTCCAATGCCGCGCCCCTGGAGTCCCGGGAACGGCAACCGGCTTACCCCCTAAGCCGATTACTGATAGCGATTGCCGGTCGCCGTTCGTGAAGCCACAAGCCTTGCGATGTCGACTTCGACGTCGCTGTGCAGTTCCATGCTGATTGCTTCCAAGGTTACCGAAAGTCCTGCTTCCACCTCCCGCGACTGCAGTAGACGCGCAGTATCGCGCGCGTAAACGAGCAGGCGCGCCAAAGCTTCCAGCTCGGCATTCCGATCGATGTCATGCGTCATTGAAACGTCCCTCGTTCCCTCGGTCGGACGCGCAATCTAACCCGAACCGCAAAGGACTGGCGTGACATCGGCGTGACACAACGCGCGGCTGATAACGTCAGCAATCGCGCCACAGGGATGTACGATTGAATTCGAAGGAAGGAACCGTGCGCTGCCGGACCGTCTGGCGCAGGATTTGGATGAGAGAGAGGGCGTCGAGACGTTTCTGGTCTATATATTCCGACCTCAGGATTGCCAACAGTTCCGCGGCGCGATGGAATTCGATATCCGGGCAGCCTTCGATAATGGCACCCCAGGTCCGGACCTTGAAAAACAACGAATGGGCGCTTTGTGCCACCAACCGCTCTTCTGCAGAGGAGATGAGGTTTCGTCGGCGGCAGGGAGCGAGTGTGGCGGTCACGTTCACCAAAGGCAGGGTAAGTGCAAGATAGTTCATCTCCTTCGGCCCATGGAGCAGCGCCACGTCGGCGTCGTCGACCAAGGCTCCGCTCGCATAACCTTGAAATATCTCTCCGATGCCGACCATGCCGAAGGCCCGGCACTCAGCCGCCCGCAAGGCACCCATGCTTGCAGCACCGTAGATCGTTACCCCCTTTGCCAGGCCGTAGAGGATCTCCTTGTGCCAAACGGGAGCGACATATTCGAATGCACCATCGATCAAACCGATGACGGTTGCACCTTCATCAATCGCACGGCGCAGATCCCCCTGGACAGCCGGAGGGCGAACCTCGACCTCGGTTCCAGCGATTTCACTGGCATTCGGAAGGCTTGGCCCCGCAAACACGATCTTCATGGAATCAATGTCGCAGAAACTGCTCTTGGCCCCAATTTCTGCCGTCGTGCTCCCTCCGGATTTTCCAGGTCCGGGACCAGGATCTTTGAAACGGCAAAGGGCAGGTCCGGATGGCCAAGCGGGACCGATATTGCACGTCGAATGCCCGCCTGCGACAGACATCCGAGGATTTGGTCCAATCCGGCGGGGCCGCCACAGGGTGGGTCACGCCCTGGTCGTGCGTCAAACAGCCTTCGCAGACGATCTGAAAGGGGCCGCCGGTAACTTTCGGGAAAGATGTCGTCGCGGGCACCACTGATATGCGTGACCCGGGACTGGGCGGCCTCGGTGATTGCGCGAATTGCTGCTTGCTCGGGCCGTGGATGAGCACCGCAGCCGAAGGTCACGTCTACATAACGGGCAGAGGTTGATCGCAGTGCGCTTTTGTTCGCAAGGAAGGCGGCTATACAAGGAATTTTAAGGTCGCTGGTGATGTCGAACAGCTGCAGGGAGATGTCCTTATCCTCGATCATCGCAACGAGCTTCCTGACCCGCTGATCGGAGAAGGCTTCGGGTGCGACACATCGTGCATGCTGTCTTGGTTCGGAAAGCACCTGCCACAAAACATGGGCGTCCCGTTCGATCCGCTCGAGAAGGCCATGGAAGACCGTCTCGTCATGGTTATTCCCTGAGGCCAAACCGTCGGAAGATTGCCAGTACCGCCAGTCTGCCAATGTCCGATCGAGGCAAACAGCCTCCATCGGGACGTGGACCCGCCGCCCCGAAAGGAGATCTCGCCCCTCCACGAAAAAAAGCTCGTCATCCGGGCTCGGAACATGCTTGCCGCTCGCGACGAGCGAGGAAAGCAG
Organism: Neorhizobium sp. S3-V5DH; assembly: GCF_004343065.1. Lineage (NCBI taxonomy): Bacteria > Pseudomonadati > Pseudomonadota > Alphaproteobacteria > Hyphomicrobiales > Rhizobiaceae > Neorhizobium > Neorhizobium sp. S3-V5DH. Next base: position 23,387 of record NZ_SMCL01000014.1, on the reverse strand, counting down.
GTCCGCCTCCTCGCCTTCCCGATCGAGCCTTAAGACCGATGTCAGTTTGGCTCCCAACACGGGTTCGCATGCCACGGCCCGCTCGAGAGCTTCCATGGCAGCCGAGGTTCTCGCGTCGGCGTCGGTCAAGCCCTTGCCTTGCGCGACCACGATGGATTTCGCGTTGGGGGTATAGGCGCACCAAACCGGAATTCCGATGCAGTCCAGTCCAGTTTGACGGCCGATGCGAGTGATACCGAACCGCTCCAGAAACGGAAATACCCGCTCGAAGGTCTCTGCAGGCGAGCAAATACGGTCCATGCCTCAGATCGACGTTTTGTCAGCCGTCGAATACACCGGAAGCCACCTGTTCCGAGGAGGAAACCGCGACAACCAGATTGACGCCTTTGACGATCGTTCCCCCTGCCCTTCTGAGATCATTTGCGGCAGCCAGCGGCCCGGACACCGGCGCCGCCATAGACTGGACAGTTCCCGCATCAAGGTCGGCAAGGTAGAGCTGCTCGTCACCTGGCAACCCGATCACAACAATTCTAGCCATCAATTCCCCCTTTTTGGATCAGCGATTAGAACCCGGCCTTCAACAGGCCCTCGCGGTACACGTCCTTTTGCCACTGTTCGCGCACCGGAAGTACGGACAGCCACTTGTCGACATCAAAGTGTGGATTGAGCTCCTGGGCCTTGCGCCGATGGATCCGCGCCTTGGCCATATCGCCAGCCATTGCATGGCTGGCAGCGAGGAGCCGGCGCGCCGAAGACGGATCCTCCATGCGCTCGATGTAGCCGATCGCTGCATCAAACCGGCCAAGGAAATAGCTGGCCCCTGCGGCGATCCAGAAATAGTCGTCCGGGCAAATGGGATTGAGCGCCATGGCCTTTTCGATCTTGGCCAGGCCTTCAGACGGTTTGGAAGCGTGGACCAGAGCGTCGGCATATCCGCATACGGCATCCGCCAGGTGCGGGCTCAGCTGTTCGGCCCGGTCGAAGGCTTCGAGGCTGTGATCTACGTCGCCGATATAGAGCTTCGACAAGGCGAGTTCCCGATGCGCCGATGCCAGTTCCGGCTCCAGGGTGACTGCCCGCTGTGCTACCTGCTCGGCCTGGCGGAGCAATTCACCATCTCCCCTCGCCGTCAAAACCCATTCCCAGGAATAGGTGCGCGACAGGCCGGCAAGAGCCGGGGCGAAGTCGTTGCGCATCTTGAGCGTCTCCCTGAACGCGTTCCGGGCACGGCGGACATCAGGAAGCGTGAACTTGTTAAGATGTTGTGAGCTTGCCAGATACGAACGATACACCTCCGGCTGGGCGCGGTAATCGGCAAGTATGGCCTCGCTGCGCCGGAGATGGTGGTTGATCGCCTCCACAACCATCTGCGCCACCTGCTTTCGATGCGAAACCAGCAGGTTTGGATCAAGATGAAACCGCTCCGCCCATAGGAGGCTGTCGGAGGGCAGAAAGATCATCTGCACAAAAAGCCCGTCCGGCCCAAGGCGAGTATCGATGACATAAGAAATCGCATGGGTTTCCAGTTGCGCAAGCTTATCAGGGTGGCTGCGGATTCGCTCGGCTGTGTAAGGAGCGACCACGGCCACCGTTCGCAGCGAGCACAGGCTGATGGTGATGTCTTCCAGGAGAGCGTGTGCGGGATAGGAGGCACGGTCATCGATACCGGTCGGAGCAAGGAGAACCAGCCGGGGGAGTTCGGACATGACCTGGACCGGCGGGATCGCGGCGTCGGTCAAGGCAGCCAATTCCGGTCGTCCTGGCAAAGCGGGCAACCGAGGCGTGGTACCGCCCTGGCGACGATGTGTCTCCACCAGGACTTCCTGGACCGCCATATCGTCCGGATGCCGCTCAAGCAGCTGCTTTGCGACCTCTTTGATCAGCGGCAGGTCCTGCCGATCCTGAGCGGCGGCGGCGGCAAGCAAAAGGTCCCGAAGCCCGCTCCAGTGGCGCTCTCGTTGCGTCTCCGCCCATGACTTCAGTGCAGAAGGCAGATCGACTCCATCGAGGAACCGCAGGGTCAGAAGTTTCGAAGCGGTGCGAAGCTGGTCGTAACCGGCAGGGTCAGCCGAAAAGAGCATGAAATCGGCATCCACCGGCAGGCCTGTCAGCTTGACGTTCAAAGTGGAAGATTCCATCGGCAACCGCCAGCCGCTGGCTGCACACTTGCGCACCCTTTCGATCATCTTGCGGAAGTTGGTTTTGGCTGCCTCCGGGTCTCCGCTCCAAAGTAATCGCGCCAGGTGTTCGCGTGGCAGTTTCTCCTCGCCTTCGACCATCATATAGACGAGAGCAAGCAATGCCTTTTCCGGAAGGGGTAGCCGCCCCTGTTCGTCATCGGCAATCCACAGGCTCCCAAAGGTCACCAACCGTAGCATGACTACGTCCGTCAGCCAGCGGCTCTCGGATCATCCGATTTGGTATCGGTTGCATCCGGGCCGCGGCTTAACGATTTGACGAGTTGAAGGATGTTCTGGCGCAGCTTGGGGTTCCCGACGCGCTGGAATGCGAGATTGAACTCGATCCCCTCACGGCTTCCAACGAACCTTGTCACGGCGTCGTCCTCCCTCACTTGCGACCTGTTGTCGCCGGCTGCATGGCTGGCGGGACCATCCTCGAAAAAGAAGGCGACCGGCACGTTCAATATGGTGGAAATGTGCTGCAGGCGACTGGCGCCAACCCGGTTGGTTCCTTTCTCGTATTTCTGAACTTGCTGGAATGTTATTCCAAGGTTTTCGCCAAGCGTTTCCTGGCTCATTTTAAGCATCGTCCGGCGCAGCCGGATCCGGCTTCCGACATAAACATCAATGGGATTAGGTTTCTTCTGGTCCATCGCCAAGGTCCCTCCGTCTTCGTCGAAGACTGCTCCACTCGCAAAGGTATTTCAACTGGTGCTCGCAAAATAGTCGCACAGATAATCCGGTCATCAGACGGCACCCTGGAGACCGCTCTCGCCGTCGTCCGCGAAGCACTATCAACAGCAACGGTGAGCTTGGAGCTTTCACGTCAGTCACAGTCGTTTGTAAGATGGAGACACACAGAAAGGTACCCGGCGATTCTGGCTTTGACCTGAAGCATGGTGCTAGCCTCCAGCCAACAGCTTCATCACCCGTGGACCTGATGCCACCCATGGCGGCCTTGCTTGCGGCTCGTGAGCAGGCTGCCTGGCGGAGCTTTTTCCTAGGTACTTTCTGCAATGTAACGGCTGCGGTACTTCGTTTAAATTCGCTTGCTTGGCCGATGACTAGAAACGGGAGGCACGGACCGAATGAAGAACCGCCGCGCATTGCCAAGGTGATCCATCACTCCAGGCTGTCACGGTCACTCAGGAGATTGCGGGGGGTCAGGCACAGCCTCAACCCTGCTCTTGAACATGCCGCCAGAGCATCTACTACCCTCTAATGCGCTACGTGACCGCCGTCGGCCTCGAGTAATCGCGAAACGGGGCTCTCCTGACGGAACTTTGCGGCGACGTCCGGTCCGGTCTCTGGGGTCACCGGGTCTTAAAGCCCTACCAAGGGTATCCGCATCGCGAGATCGAGCTTTTACGAGAAGCGACGATACCGATGCCTGAATACGCGGAAATGTCTCTGTCGCAGGCAAGCGGCGATCTCTCAAGTTTTACGAGCGACCCGATCTGGGCGGAACTGGCAGAGCACATCAGGACCAGAGCCATAACGCCGCTTTCTCCCGAATGGGGATGGTCAGCGTCGTAGAAGGCGTTTGATTTTGGCTGGCTCCGATGCTCAATTCATTCCAATTGAGCTGAACCTCATAACGGGCCGGAGGCCGATGTGTCGATCAAACAACAGGCCGTCATCAGGCAGCTATCGTCCGATGATGTCGATATATTTCGCAGAATACGGTTGGAGGCGCTTTTAGAGGAACCGCTTTCGTTCGCGAGCGTGTATGACGATTGGGCTCAGCTTTCTGACGACGAATGGCGCCACCATCTGGACCATCCGGTTTTCGTCGCGTTTGTTGATGGACGGCCCGTCGGCATGATGGGGGTCAAGTTCCAACGCCCGAGCCGGTTCTCGCATCGGGCGACAATTATTGGCGTCTATGTGCAGAAGGGTCAACGTGGGAGCGGGATGGCCACACAGCTTCTGGGCCACATCATCCAGCACGCAAAAGACCACGCGGTTTTGCAGCTTGAGCTTTCGGTGAACGCAGAAAATTCAGCCGCGGTCCGCTTTTATCAGCGCCATGGTTTCCTAGAGGTTGGTCGCATTCCGGATGGTTTTCGTGGTCACAACATGGAAGCTGACGAGGTAATCATGGTCCTCCGTTTGAATAGATAATCATCCCGAATTTGGCCGCCTGTGAACCTTCCGCAGCTGTCACGCTCGCAAAACGAATGACAAGGCGCTGGTGGTGATCACCGATCACCCCCACCGCTACCTTAAAAGGCTGGCCAACCCGTACCTTATCCAGCTCCCTTAGAAGACGATGCCATTTCTGATTTCGAGACATGGGAACGGCAGCCGGCGCGGTGCTGATTACTTTCGTCATCGAACGATTTTGGACTTTTCGGGCTATGGAAGAGCGGCGTTTCCAGCTCGGCCTGCGGGTTGATTTAGCCACCTTAGTGCGGAAGCCCTCATCAAGGACGGCCTCCGCCCCGGCGAAACTCTCTATCACAAACAAAGCATTAGCTAGAAAACAGAAGAAGTACGCACGCGGCCTCGCCGGCCGCGCTTGACATAGATCAATTAGCGACGCAGTATATTCCTTATGGATACAGAATATTCACATAGAATACAAGAAGAAAATTCGGGCGTCCGTCCTCTCTCCACGGCCCTCAAGACGATGGCCGTGCTTGATGTGCTCGCCCAAAGCAGTCGCGGCATGCGGTTGCCCGAAATTGCCACCGCTATGGAACTGTCCCGCCCAACCGCCTATCAGCGTCTTTTGACACTGGTCGAGGCAGGTCTGGTCGAGCAGGACCACGAAATGCGTTACCGCCTTTCCATGCATGCATGCCGACTTGCAGCCGCAGCATTGGAGCAAGCTGATCTGGGCACTCGCGTACAACCGATCCTTGAGACGCTGGTCGCCCGTGTCCAGGAAACGGCGTCAGTCGCCGTTCTTGACCGTGGCGTTCCGTGCATCGTTTCGCGCGTGGAATCGCACAGCGTTTTAAGGGCTGAGCAAAAGATCGGCACCACCATGTCGCTGGAAGGGTCAGCGTCCGGGCGGATTCTTACTGCGTTCGCTGATCCGGCAACGCTTGAACGCTTGAAGCAGAACGGCGAACCACTTGCGGCGGACGCGCTTCTCGATGAGGCCCGCGAGAAGGGGTACGCGGTGTCGAGCGGCTACACCCACAGCGGAGTGGTCGCGATCGCTGCGCCGATCTTCGACATCCACAACAAGTGCCTTTCCACGGTCTCGCTGGTGATGCCGGAAACGCGCTTCGTTCTCGAACTCTTCCGCGAACCGCTTCTCGAAGCGGCTCGCGCCATAACCAAAATGCAGCAGGGAGCGCGTTGAGGGCATGACCGCAACATCCAAACAGGCGGCAAAGCCGCTGCCGAGGCCAGGCCACGAGGTGATGAAGACATCGCGGCTTGCAGCCATTCAGCCCAGCCGGCTAAGCGGCACGCGCGCCTTCATGAACAAGATGATCCGCGAAAGATGGGACATTCGCATTGTTCGGTTCGACGTGGACGGAAACGCAGAAGGAACCGTCGTCTATTCAATCAAGGCGCCATACCAGGAATTCTCCTTCATTGGCTTTTCGCGTCCGCCAAGCCGCACCGCGCGAACAGGTCGCATCATCGGCCAAGCATGGGACATGATGGGCGCGCTGATCGAAGGCCCCGCTACGGAAGAAGAAATAGAAAGCGCGCGACGGGAGATCCCAAAGCTCTATACAGGCAGAGCGACGTCCAACGCTCTAATATGGTGTCGATCGAACCGATCGATGCGTGTATTCGATCAAACCATGGCAGCGCTGGCAGAGGGCCGTCAGCCTCACGGAGAGGACATCGCCCGCGTGTGCTACCTGATGCGCAATACCGGGCTTGATGGAAACGGAACCTTCGGCACGCGCTCCTTTCAATCGCTTGGAGCGCACCATGCCCTCGGCGGGGTTCTCGAAGCCCAGTTACTGACCGCCTATCTCATGCGCGAGTTTTCCTGCGACCTGGTTGAACATCTCGCCGCCAAGGCATCTTCGCAAGCCGTCAAGCTAGCTCCAGAACTCCGCCGTTACATCGGGGTGGGCAACGGCTCGGCCCTGGGGCTCATCTTCTTCGTGCACAAGCACCCGCGATTGATAGACCGGCTTCTTTCGGCTCGAGAGCACGCCATCGCGCTTGCGCGGGGGCTTGCCTTAAACAAATCCGATTACCGCATCGAACAGCTTTCAGACCTTCTTCAGCGCGCGATCGTCTTTCGCCGTCAGGACAGGATGGTCTACGAAACCTTCGCATCCAGCGCCCGGGTCGCGGACGATCTTGATACGATCTTGGCGCAGCTACACCGGTTCCGAGCCACCGGTGCTGTTCTGGGGCGTGAAACGGTTCGCCCGTTGGACGTACTGGCAGACGAACTCGACGGCAAAGTGGCGCCGGAAGCCTATGAAACGCTCTTGTCGCTATATCTGGAACTCGTACCGGATGAGGCCGATGCCCTTTTGAAGGGGGTCGAGGCACCCGATGAATTCGTCGTCTCTCCCGCAGAGAGTGTTGCAGATCTGATAACGCTGGTACGACAAGATTATCGGTGGGCCCTTGACGTGGATATGTCGGGCCCGGATGCCTACAGATACGTGTGGTACAAGTCTGAGACGGCAGAGGAGCCCCGACGCGGGGCCCGTGAAGAAGTGCCGGACGCCCTAGACCTCGGCCTGGATGTATGTGGCAGTATCCAATCCCTCCTCGCTGATCTCAATGCCGAAGACGGCAAACTTTCCATTGCTCGCTTTCTCTTAAAGCGCCCGCAGCACCGCCATATGGTGTCTCGTGTTCAGAGCCTGAGGGGCCAGGAATACCATACTCCCCGCGCCAATATTAACTCCGAAGCATTCGTTCCGATCGACCTTGTCAGGCTGATGAATGTCGGCATCCACGGCATCGACAAGTGCCGGGATTTTTTGAGCCGCAACCTGCGCGGTGTCCTCTATCACGGGGCTCCGACGCCTGACGATCTGCGTGCCGGTTACACCGGCATTTGGTACTATCCTGCGGAGCCAGTTCTATGAATATCTTGTCCAGCACCACGATGAGGGTGATGCCTCGCGAGATGCGCCTGATGTCCGAGCGCATCTTCTCCCTTTCCAGTCTCCCCAAGGGGTTCTTCCTCGCGGTCTGCGACTTTCCGATGTATTCGCAAAAGCGTGGCCTTGGCGGATTCGAATTGCTCGAAAGGCGCTTTGGCGACTTCAAGTCAGCCGACCCGGCGCGGATCAGCGTAGCGGCCGAGAACGGCAGTGCGATTGGGCTGGATGCGAACGGCGAACACGCGTGGTTTGTGCTGCCGACTGCCATCGATCTTCTTGGAGAGCTCGTCGCCCGCCATGGATCCGCGGAGCTAACGGTAGGCAATGTCGCAGACGCTGACGAACTGGCGATAGCGGCCGATTTGGGCGGGAGATCCGGTCTTGCCGTTACCGTCCTGGGGAACCTGCTAAGAGCGAAGCCTGCTCCTGTTAAAGGTGACGTTCGAGCAGACGACCCGATGCTATGGGCTCTCCTCGCCGGAGGCGTCGAGATCGAAGCTGACCTCTGGTGGCGCATCTATCACTTGGCGAAGCGGGCCCTTGCTACGGACAGTGTCGTGTCACGACGACATGCCGGACCGATGATTGTCAACGAAGACGGGACGGTTATCGGCCGCAAAGACAATGATGACGAGACAGATGTCTCATTCTTGGCTTCAAACCTTTCTGAACGGATCAAGGAAGGAGCCGGATCATGATCATCGACGGTTTGCAATGCGGCCACTTCGATCGTGCCGCTTTCGAAGCTCTTCTCGCGGGGAATGTGGGCGGCGTCGTCAACACCTGCGGCTTCTGGGAAGGTGCGGTCGAATCCATGGATTCAATAGCTCGTTGGCGAGACCTCGTTCGAGACAATGCCGACATCGCTGAAATCGCTCTTACCGCTCGCGATATCACCCGCATATCGGACGCAGGCAAGCTCGCGATCATCATGGGTTTCCAGAACGCCAACCTCTTCGAAGGGCGCATCCGCTTCGTCGAGATGTTTGCGGAGCTCGGCGTGCGGGTCGTGCAACTGACTTACAACAACCAGAACGAGCTCGGCGGGTCCTGCTATGAAGCGGAGGACTCCGGCCTGGCGCGCTTCGGCAGGGAAGTGGTCCGTGAGATGAACGCCACTGGGATCCTCGTAGATTGTAGCCATGTCGGCGATAGAACCACTTTGGACGCGATCAAAGTGTCTGAGAAACCAATCGCCGTAACACACGCCAATGCGCAGTCGCTCTTCATGCACAAGCGCAACAAGTCCGATGATGTCATTCGTGCGCTAAGAGATACGGGAGGCGTCATTGGCTGTGCAGCTTATCGGAACATCACCGGCGACGAATACTGCGCCTCCATAGAAGCATGGTGCACGATGGTTGCTCGCACTGTCGATCTTGCTGGCATCGACTCAGTCGCTATCGGCACCGACAAAAGCCACAATTTCACTGCGCCTGACTATGCGTGGATGCGCAAGGGCCGCTGGACCCGTGGCGAGGATTACGGCGCCAGTACTGCCGGCAAGCCGCTGAAGGCCGCACCGCCGGAATGGTTCAAAAAGGTCGAGGACATCCGCGTCATTCCGGATGGACTACGTGCCGTCGGGTTCTCCGAAGCGGAGGTCGGGCAAATCACCCATGGCAACTGGCTCAGGCTCTACGAAGCCACCTTCAGAAAATCATAAAAGAGGGAGAATTGAACATGAAAACGTTGTTGACGCCAAACCGTCGGCGATTCTTGCAGACCGCGGGAGCGGCGATCACAGCCTCGCTTGCCGCCCCCTATATCGTCCGCGCACAGGACAAGGTTCTGTATGTGAACACCTGGGGTGGACCCTGGGAGACTGCAGCCAAGACCCATCTGATCGAGCCGTTCACGAAAGAGACGGGCATCCAGGTCAAGACCGTGTCGCCTGTGTCGTTCGCCAAGCTTGCACAGCAGGTCAAAACGGGTACCTACGAGTTCGACGTCACCACGCTTGGCGCCGGAGAACTGATACGCGCCAATCAGGCGGGGATCATCGAAGAACTGGAGCCCCCCTATGAGGGCGGCCTTTTTGAAAACGGCGCTGCTTCCCATGCTTTCGCAACCGTGCTTGCGTGGCGGACCGACAAATACAAGGAGACGCCGAAAACCTGGGCTGATTTCTGGGATGTCGAGAAGTTCCCAGGCGGCCGCTCGCTCCAACGTTACGCCTCACGTGTCATTCCGCTCGCTCTGCTGGCTGACGGCGTGGCTGTAAAGGATCTTTATCCGCTCGACGTGGAACGCGCCTTCAAGTCGTTGGACAAGATCAAGCCGCATGTGCGGGTGTGGTGGACAGCCGGAGCCCAATCAACCCAGATCTTGCGTGACGGGGAGATCGACATGATCGGTATCTGGCACGGCCGCTATTTCGAGGCTGAAAAGACAGGCGCGCCGGTCGCCATGACATGGAATCAAGGCGAAATCGAACGGGCATACTGGGTCATCGCCAAGAACACCCCAAACCTCGACAGTGCCAGGAAGTTTGTCGAATTCGCCACCAGCGCTAAGCCGCTTGCAGGCTTCTCCAAGTCCGCCGACTACGGTCCGCTGAACCCGGCTTCGAAGGAGTTCGTCAGCCCGGAGGATGCCAAACGCATGCCGACTTCACCAGAGAATTACAAGCTTACCTTCGAGCAGGACATGGCGAACTTCGGGATCGATCCAGCAGAGCTTGCAGAACGGTTCGAGGAGTGGGCCGCGAGCTAAGGTTCGCTCGACCAATCCATCTCAATCAAGCGGCATCGCTAACGCGCGATGCCGCGTCGACCCCCGCATGCCATGGGAAGGGAAGGCAATGGGCTCAAGCCTCTCAAGACTGACGGAAAGGACCAATGTCTGGCCATGGCTTCTATTGGCGCCGCTCGGCATCTACATGCTGGTCTTTTTCGTCGTCCCGCTCGTCGATGTCGCGATCATGAGTGTGACGGATCCTCGTGTCTCGCTTGTAAACTACCAAAGAGTGCTGACAGGCGCGCTCTACCAGCGCGTGTTCCTCAACACCTTCCTGACCGCGGCTTTCGTGACAGTGTGCTGTCTGGCAGTCGGTTATCCCCTCGCCTACCTCATGGCGCACTCCAAGCCGCGCACAGCAATGCTCATCCTTTTGCTCGTGACGATGAGCTTCTGGACCAGCTTTCTGGTGCGAACCTACTCCTGGATGGTCCTGCTCGGGAACAATGGTCCATTGATCGCTCTGCTGCAGATGATCGGGATTGATGACACACCGCAGCTCCTCTTCACACGCTTCTCTTCAACGCTCGCGATGGTGCACATTCTCGCGCCATACATGATCATGAACATCTTCTCGGTCATGAAAAAGATCGACCCGGCGTTGATCCGATCGGCCGAGAGTCTCGGGGCCCGGGGCTGGTCGCTCTTTCGACATGTCTACTTGCCCTTGACCGCCCCAGGTATCGCGAATGGTTGCGTGCTGGTTTTCGTGATCTGCCTCGGATTCTATGTGACACCTGTTCTTCTTGGCAGCCCGCGAGAGCAGATGATCGCAGGTCTCATCGGTCACCAGATCGACGAATTCCTGGCCTTCGGCATGGGGTCAGCCATGGCGATGGTCCTGCTGTTGATTACCTTCGTGATCCTTGCCATCTACCACCGCCGCTTCGGCCTCGACAAACTTTGGGGGTGATCATTCATGAACACGTTCATGCGCTGGGCCGGCATCCTGGTCACAGTCTTCATTGCGGCACCCCTGGTGATTGTTGTGCCGATGTCTTTTTCGAGTGCAAGTTCGCTGCAGTTTCCGCCGCCGGGTTATTGGCTTGGCTACTACCGAGCTTACTTCACCGACCTCGACTGGTTGATACCGACTTGGAACAGTATCGTTATCGCCTCCGCGACAACTTTGCTGACCATGCTGCTGGTCGTGCCCGCCACGTTTGCCCTTGTGCGACACAAGTTCCGTGGAAAAGGCGTCGCCGATCTGATGATGCTGATGCCCCTTGCCGTGCCTCACATCGTCATGGCGGTCGGATACTACTCGTATCTCGGTGATCTCGGATTGGTCCACAGCCATATGGGCGTCATCCTGGCTCACACATGTCTCTCGGTTCCAATTGCGTTTCTGGTGCTATCCGCCAATCTGAAAGGCTTCGACCGGAATCTCGAGCGAGCAGCCTTAAGCCTTGGGGCAAGTCCCACCAAGACGTTCATTCACATCACCCTGCCGATCCTGCGGCCGGGCCTGATCATCAGCGCGCTGTTTGCCTTTATTCAGTCGTTCGACGAGACGGTTGTCGCGATCTTCATTTCCGGGCGTGACGCCGAGACCCTGCCGAGAAAGATGTTCGACAGCATCCGGCAGGAAGCTGATCCCGTGATCGCTGTGATTTCTACGTTGCTGTTCTTCCTCGTGTTGGTCGGCATCGCAACTCCCTATTTTATCAGCACCCTCCGCAGCCGCGCCCCTACGCCAAGCCGCTCACCTGCCGGCGCACACTAAATTCCCAAGGACTCACCGATGACGAGCTATCTTGAACTTTCCAATATCACCAAGGCCTACGGGAACTTTACGGCGCTGGATAACGTGAGTCTGTCGGTCGAAAAGGGAGAGTTTGTAACCTTCCTTGGGCCAAGCGGCTCCGGTAAGACGACGACCTTAATGATCGTTGCCGGTTTCGAGAAGGCAAGCGGTGGGAGTGTCCGTGTCGGGGGGCGATCCATTTCAGAGCTCGCGCCGCACGAGCGCAATATCGGTATTGTCTTCCAGAACTACGCTCTGTTTCCCCACAAGACCGCAGCGGAGAACGTCTATTTCCCACTGCAGATGCGTGGTGTGAATCGTGCAAAGGGACTCCGTCAGGCCGAAGACATGCTCTCCCTCGTCGGCCTAAAGGGGTTTGGCCACAGGCATCCAAAAGAGCTTTCGGGCGGGCAGCAGCAGCGCGTTGCGCTTGCACGCGCGCTTGTGTTCGAGCCCTCCTTGTTATTGCTCGACGAGCCGCTCGGCGCGCTTGACAAGAACCTACGCGAGCAGATGCAGATCGAGATCAAGCGCATCCAACGCAGCCTGGGCGTAACCACGATCTTTGTCACCCACGATCAATCCGAAGCCATGTCGATGTCGGACCGGATCGTTGTATTCGACAAAGGCCGGATCGAACAATGCGCGGCACCGCTTGACATCTATCACAGCCCGCAGACGTCTTTCGTCGCTTCGTTCATAGGTGAGAGCAACCTGATACCAGCAACGGTCACGAACGCTGCAGCCCGGATAGCCAATAGTCCTGTACTTGGCTCCTTCGATTATGCAGGATCTGACAATGCTCTGGCAGATGGGCAGGAAGTGACACTGCTGATACGGCCAGAACATATCAAGCTGTCTCGTAACCCGATCGAAGACCGAAAGAGCGCTAGGATGACGGTCGAGACGATCGTCAATTATGGCGACAACGCTCTTGTAATCGGCAGAGCCGGAGACATCCCGATGCGGGTAAGGGTGCTGGGCGCAGACGTTGTCATCATCAAGGAAGGCGAAGAATGCTGCATCAGTTGGACGCCTGACTCCGTCTTCGTCATCACCCGATAGAAAGGCGAGCATCTTTCATGACCTTAGAATTCTCCTCGATCATCGAGCGCTTTGGTGTAGGCAAGCGAGGGAGCCTTGCAGTTGTTCACGGCGGCACAGGCTATTTCGCCTGCACGCCCCAGGCTCCCTATGATGGTTCGCTCAGCGCCGCGGAGCAGGCGCGCCAGCTTCTGAACAAAGCAGAAGGCCGATTGGCCGAGATTGGTAGTGCTAAGGAGGGGTTGCTTTTCTGTGCGATTGTCCTTGCAGACATGCAGGACTACGCTGCGGTAAACGCGATTTGGGACGATTGGGTAGAAGGTACCGCTCCGCCTGCGCGTGCCTGCTTCGAAGCCACACTCGCCAGCCCGGATCTCAAGGTCGAGATGATCATGATCACCGCCACGAAGCCGGCGTGATCAGACCATTGCGGCCTCGATGAGGAACGGCCCCTTGCGGGACAGGGCAGCGGTATAGAGCTTTGCGAATTCCGCCGTGTTCGTCGCCCGGCCGGATTCGACGCCAAGACCTTTGGCCAGCGAGCACCAATCGAGCTTCGGCTGGTCGAGGTCGAGCATCTTGCGCGCATTTGCGCCATAGGAGTTCACGCCAACATTCGTCATTTCGCCTTGCAGGATGCGGTAGGCGTTGTTGGCAAAGACGATGGTGACGACATCGAGGTTTTCGCGCGCTTGCGTCCAGAGCCCCTGAACCGTGTACATGCCGCTGCCATCTGCCTGCAGGGCGACCACTTTGCGATCAGGCGCACCGAATGCTGCGCCTGCCGCCAGCGGAATGCCAATTCCAATCGATCCCCCTGTGATCGGCAGATGGTCATGCGGGTGGAGACAAGGAGAATGCGCAGGATATTGCCCAATTGAGGTGAGCGCTTCATCGATGACGATGGCATTCTCAGGCAGGTGCCGGGCAATGGCCAGACTGATGGCATCCGGCGTCAGCGCCCCATGGGGAACTTGGATGTCATGTTGCCCGAAGGTGTTCGGAGCAAAGTGAGCATTCGGCGCGACATCCAGGCTATCCGCCAGGGCCTCCAGTGCGGCCGCCAGATCATGCTCATGGTCCGCAAGTTGCACAATCTCGCAGCCGGGTGGCAATGTAGTGCTTGGCTTTCCGGGATAGGCGAAAAACGTGACGGGTCGCTGCGGACCGATACAGATGGCAACCTCAAACGGCTTCAGTGCCTCGACGGCCAGCTCGATGTTGTAAGGAATGGGCCTGACGGATGCGCGGCCCGCGCCACGGGCACCGCGGTCCGACTGCACCGAAAACAGCGAAGCGCCGGTTGCGGCGGCAATCCGTCCTGCTGTTGCGAGCGGTTTTTCCCGCAACGCGCGGCCACCGAGAATAATGATGACGCGCTTGCCGCTCTTCAGCGCCTTCACGGCCGCCTTCAATGCAACATCGTCCAGCGGAGGAGGAGCAGGAACGGAAACCGGGGACAGGATTTCGGGGGAAACCTCGCCCCAAGCGGCGTCCGCCGGCAGGATCATCGTGGAAACGCCGCGCTGCGCTATGGCGGCTGCAAAGCCTTCCTCCGTGCAGCGGCGAATGTCTGCGGGTCCATCCGCGCGACCGACCCAGTGGGACATCGGCCGTGCAAGGCTCTCGATATCGCTTGTCAGTGGTGCGTCATATTGCAGGTGGTAGGAGGCATGGTCGCCGACGACATTCAAGATAGGCGTGCGGGCGCGGCGCGCGTTATGCAGGTTGGCAAGGCCGTTCGCAAGACCCGGACCGAGATGCAGCAGTGTCGCGGCCGGTTTTTCTGTCATTCGAGCGTAACCGTCCGCCATGCCGGTCACCACACCTTCAGACAGGCCAAGCACGCAGCGCATCTGCGGCTTGCGATCGAGCGCCGCCACGAAATGCATCTCCGACGTGCCGGGATTGGCAAAGCAGACATCGACGCCGTTAACCAACAGGACGTCACAGAGCATATCGGCGCCGTTCATTCGCTTTCCTTTGCTGTTGATATTGGCGACCTAGGCCGCCGTTGCTGTTGCAGCATCCGAAAATGCCGCCTCGATGGAGGCCTCAAGTATGGCAAGTCCTTCCTCGAGCACATGCCATTCGATCGTCAGCGGTGGCAACAACCGGATTACGTTCAGGCGTGTTCCGCAAGAAAGGAGGATGAGGCCACGCGTTTCGGCCTCGGCGACGATACGGTTTGTGATATGAGGTGCGGCAGCCTTTGATTGGCGGTCCTCAACTAACTCGAATGCGACCATCGCACCAAGCCCGCGTACCTCGCCAATCCGCTCCATCCCTTGGCGTGATGCGATCGAGATAAGGCGGCCGGAAATCCGGCGCCCCACCTCCGCCGCGCGCTCACAGAGTTTTTCATCTTCGATGACATCCAGAACGGCATTGGCCGCCGCTATTGCGAGAGGATTGCCGGCATAGGTGCCGCCGAGGCCGCCCGGATGGGCTGCGTTCATGATTTCGGCCTTGCCGGTCACAGCCGAAAGCGGGAAGCCGCCTGCAAGCCCCTTTGCCATGGTAACCAAATCCGGCTTCACGCCCGCATGTTCGAAACCGAACATCTTGCCGGTACGCGCCATACCTGCCTGAACTTCGTCCGCGATGAGGACGATGCCATGGCGATCGGCAATCTCTCGGAGCCTGACGAGGAAGTCGCGTGGCGCGACGTTGAAGCCGCCCTCGCCCTGGACCGGCTCCACGATGAAGGCTGCTATACGTGCCGGATCCACGCCGGACGCAAAAAGCCGCTCCAGTTCCGCAACCGCCTGTTCAGTCGAGTAATCGAGGAAGGGATTGGGGAACGGCGCGTGATAGACGTCGGCCGGAAAGGGACCGAAGTTCTTCTTGTATGGCATAACCTTGCCGGTCAGCGCCATACCCAGCATGGTGCGACCGTGGAAGGCGCCCGAGAAGGCTATGATGCCCGCACGACCTGTATAGGCGCGGGCAATTTTTACCGCGTTCTCCACCGCTTCGGCGCCAGTAGTGACCAGCATTGTCCGGTTCTCGGCGCCAGTCGGTGCTATCTGGTTCAGTCGCTCCGCTAGCTGGATATAGCTTTCATAGGGTGCAACGTGAAAACAGGTGTGAGTGAAGCGGTTCGCCTGTTCGGCCACTGCCTTCATGACGGTTGGGTTGCGATGACCGGTATTGTTGACAGCAATACCCGCCGAAAAGTCAATGAAGCGGTTTCCCTCGACATCCCAAAGCTCGGCGTTCAGTGCCTTGTCGGCAAAGATGGTGCGGGTTCCCACGCCGCCAGCGACGGCAGCCTTCTGGCGTGCATGCAGATCATTGGAAGTAGCCATTGCAATATCCCCTTTTACCGACGGAGCACTCTATAGACCCGCTCATTATTTTGAGCAATAGCATAGTTGGCGCTAGAGGTACGGAGGGGAGCACGCGGAGATGACGACGGTTCTTTCAGCCGACAGATTGCGGAAGCGGTGCGGCTGGCGACTGTCAAACAGATATGCCTCGCCGGCCTTCAGGATCCTGACTTCCTCGCCAACTGTTATTTCCAGCTCGCCCTGGACGATATAACCCCCTTCTGAAGAAGCATGCTGCAGGAATGTTTCGCCCGTATCAGCGTTGGGTTCGTAGACTTCATGTAGGATTTGTAGGTTGTGAGCCCGGGCATCGCCCACCTGACGCAAGACAAGTGAGGCTTCTGGCCCGCTTGCAAGGCCCTGGGCTGGTACTCGAGAGGTAAGGTCGACAAGCTCATCCGCGGAAAAGAAGGGACCTTTGGGAGGGCTTCGTTCCGGTTCGAAAAATTCTCCCATGCCCATACCAAGGCCGCTCAAGATCTTTCGCAGCGTAGAGACAGACGGGCTGATCTTGTTCGTCTCGACGTTCGAAATTTGTGCATGTGGGACCCCTGCCCTTTCCGCAAGCTGCCGCTGTGACAGGCCCGCGGCGATACGCATCGCGTGAAGCCGGGCACCGATATCGAACCTTTCGTCCACCTGTTTTATCCACTCCGTTGACGACGCTCCGCTCAACCCTATGCACCTGTTTTAATGTTCGCGCAAATGGATGATATTTTGAGCGCGATTGCAAATCGTCTGTCGCGGCAGACTTGCTAAAGGGGGACGTACCCGTAGAGCAGTCTCGCCCGTTGATCGTCTCGCCTTGGCGCCCAACCGAAAGGGACAGAACCAGCGGTAGGTAAGGCCAAGACTGGCCCGCGTTTCGATCTGGCTTCGGCAACCTACGAGACAAAATCTTGGAACATACAGCGAAGCCAACCATTCTCTACCGGAGATCGGCAGACGAAGGTGAACGCTCTATGCAGCGAAGAAATAGGTTTGATCCTTGGTGACCCACGGCTGGGAACCAGACCCCTATGCAGTGGCGCTTACAGGCGCGGGGCTTCTCATCGCATTGGTAGCATGGCTACCGCTGGCTCTACGCCGACTTCCGCTCTCGCTTCCCATCGTTTGCTTGGCCATTGGCGGCCTGATCTACACGTCGCCATATCTGAAGTTGGACCCATCACCAGGTGCACACCCTTACGCCACCGAACGGTTGACGGAGTTCGTGGTTCTTGTCGCATTGATGGGCGCAGGCCTGAAGATTGACCGCCGGTTCTCATTCAAAGGGTGGAAAACCACTTGGCGGCTGTTGTTGATCACGATGCCGATGAGCATCATCGCGATAGCGTTCATTGGCACGACTATCCTTGGTTTAGGTGCGGTGGCTGCACTGCTTTTAGCAGCAAGCCTCGCGCCCACCGATCCTGTTCTTGCGGCCGACATCCAAGTTGCCGGGCCCTTTGAAGGGGGCGAAGACACTGTTCGCTTCACGCTGACGTCAGAGGCAGGCCTGAACGACGGGTTCGCATTTCCTTTCGTGCATCTTGCCATCGTTTTAAGTCTTGCGGCCACAACAGGAGAGCCCTGGTTCGCTCGTTGGCTGACCTTGCATGTCCTGTGGGAGGTGATTGCTGGCATTGGCTGCGGCTGGCTTGTCGGCCGTGTATTTGGTTGGGCAACCTTCAAGATGCCCGGCGATACGTTGGCAAAGACAGGCGACGGATTGGTAGCCATCGCAGCTACCTTCGTGTCGTATGGCGTGTCCGAGCTGCTGCACTGCTACGGCTTCTTCGCGGTCTTCGTTACTGCGTTGACATTGCGCAGCTCCCATCGCGACCACGACTTCCAGCGCGACATGCACGACATCACCGAGCAGATCGAGCGCATCGCGATGATGCTCCTGCTGCTTGCTTTCGGCGGCGCCATCGTCAATGGCTTGCTGTCCAGTATCGGCTGGATAGAGATTGTCGCCGTCCTGCTCATATTGCTGGTCGTTCGACCTGTAACCGGCTTGCTTGCACTTATTGGAGTCCGTGCGACGCTCACCGAAAAAATCACCATCGCCTTCTTCGGCATTCGGGGTGTTGGCTCATTCTACTATCTCGCCTATGGCCTGAATCACGGGCGGTTCGAGGACGGCGATCGATTGTGGGTCATCCTGTCGCTTGTCGTCTTCTTGTCGATCCTGATGCACGGGCTCACGGTGACACCAGCGATGCGTTGGCTGGATCGCCGGCACGGCCGGAAAGCTGACTGAAGCTCAGTCGAGCCAGGCAACACGGGGCCTACATCCACTTCTGAAAGAACACCACGCGGCGTGTCTCATGAAATCCTGGGCTGCATGGAGTTCTTGGCTGGTTGTACTTTCAAGCAGCGCGTCAGAACCAGATTCAGTGACAATGCGCAGATCGATATCGGAATAGGCGTTGGCGCGATCAGCAGCCATCGACCCCCGAGGAAAACGCGCAGCACCTTTGGTTCGTCTGCGAACGCAGCCAACCGCCGTTGCAATAAGGTCGTTTCTCGCCATTTCGAAAACGTCACATGGGAACGGTGTCCTCATGAGAGAGAGAGAGAGAGAGAGAGATTAACCCTTTGTGCAATTGCCGTAAGGGGGCCGACCGCCAGATGTGCGGGCTGGCCGTTCAACGCCCACTTCAGCCATGCCTCTGATGCGTCAACTACGGTCATTCAGCCATCAGACGGCGTACTCCGCCCTCCTCGTGCTCATCTATTTTTGAACCGGATCCCGACTTCAGCTCTGAAGAAGCTGACAGCCCTCCGGCTCCTGAGTTCAGAGAATTCTGGCCGATATGAACAATATCGTGCCATGGGCGTTAAAGAGATGCAAAACGCTGGAAGTTGGCGTATGGGGTTTTGGGTAACTCTCCGGGACGTGGTATTTATATGAAGTCGAATGTCGGCGAACGTGACCACGTGTCCAGCGCCACGATTATTACCGACCTTCCTGAAGGACTGAACACAGCCGACATCTTGCGATCCTTGCTAGCTGCAAGCAGCGACTGCGTGAAGATTCTCGACCTAGACGGCCGCCTGCTCTTCATGAGCGAGGGTGGCACACGGGTTATGGAGATCGAGGATTTTCGGCAAATTCAGCATTGCCCCTGGCCAGACTTCTGGTCGGGTCCCGAACAGCAAGCCGCTCTCGAGGCCATTGCGGCCGGACGCGAGGGCAGGTCATATCATTTTCAGGGTTACACGGCGACATTCAAAGGAACGCTGAAATATTGGGCTGTCGAGGTCCTTCCGATAAGGAACCGAGACGGGCGACCGAGCCATCTGCTTTCCATCTCGCGGGACATTTCCGCCGTACGCGCGGCCGATCTGGAGATTGATCGATTGATGGAGCAGGCTCGCCATCACGAGCTGCGTTTCCGTATGTTGGCCGACGCCATGCCGCAAATGGTCTGGTCGACCCGACCGGATGGGTATCATGACTATTACAACGCCCGCTGGTACGAGTTCACTGGCATGGCGGTCGGCAGCACCGATGGCGAGGGGTGGAACGGCCTATTCCATCCCGATGACCAGGAACGGGCCTGGGAGCGATGGCGTCATTCGCTGGGCACAGGCGAGCTTTACGAGATCGACTACCGCCTTCGACATCACTCGGGCGAGTACCGCTGGGTTCTGGGGCGGGCGTTGCCGATGCGAGATGCCGACGGCGCAATTGACCGCTGGTACGGAACTTGCACCGATATCCATGTGGCAAAGGAGACGGCCGATAGCCTCGCGCTCCTGAGCCAGGAACTCAGCCACCGCATCAAGAACATCTTCGCTATCATCAATGGCATTATTGGCCAGTCGGCACGTTGGTTCCCAGAGAGCAAGGCGTTCGCCTCGGACATCCAGCAGCGTCTCGCGGCCCTTGGTCGTGCCCACGATTTCGCCCGGCCACATAGCGAGGAATCTCGTTCTTCGGCGACGTTGCCCACACTACAGAATCTCCTCCAGGAAATTCTACGCCCCTATCGCACGGAGGACCAAGGCCGCCTCCAGATTTCCGGAGACGAAATTGCAATCGATGATCGTTCGGCCACGCCCCTTGCGCTGGTCTTCCATGAGCTGGCCACCAACGCGGCCAAGTACGGTGCCTTGTCGACGATAGAAGGCCGCGTGGCCATAGTGTTGGAGGCGCACGGGGAGCGCTGCCGCATCACCTGGACGGAAACCAATGGTCCACGCATTACGGGAGAGCCTGAAAGGACGGGCTTTGGGACCAAGCTGTCCCTGGTGAGCGTTCAAGGTCAACTGGGCGGGACTTTGGAACGCCGGTGGTTGCCGGAAGGCCTTCAGGTCGTCTTAGAATGCCCGCTCGCCAATCTCTTGCGGCATTAAGCGTGCTGTTCAAATACAACGAGCGGAGCTGGCGGGGCAGACAACTCACCACGGACAAATTCCAGCGCGTCCTCCACCTGGTTCGCATCATATGGTTTCGAAAGCACCCCGATGGTGTCTGGCACACCTGTCCCCAGCAGGGCTGGGTTTGCCGTCGTGAATACCACTTTGATGCCTAATTTGCCAAGCCGTTGTCCAACTAAGGTCCCGGTCGGGCCGTCCCGTAGATTCACGTCCACCAATGCTACGTCTGGCGACAGCTCGGCGAGCCGCGACGCAGTAGTGGAATCAGCCGCAATACCAATCACCTGATATCCCAAATCCTCCAGGACGGACTCCAGCTCGAGGGCCACCATAAATTCGTCTTCAACAATAAGTACGCGCTGCATGATGCCTCCGTGGTCGTCAAGTCGAGCAACGCGAGGCGTCGCACTCGGTTCCTCGCAGTTTTCAACTTTGGTCTTCCTAGTTTTGACCCGCGTTCACTCGATGGCCTGAGGTCTCTCAGCGCCATCAGCGGTCGTGTAGAGCACAGCAGTAGGTTTCGAGGACGTTCCCTCGTTCCGACGGGTATGATCGCTTCTCCTGAGGCCACGGATAAGCTGCTCATTCTGGTTTTTGGTACTGCCATGGGGTGCCCACGTGCACCGATGCATGGTTCAATAGGGTTATTTTCAGAGTTTGAATTCCAATGAGAGCACAATGTCTTTTTCAGATCGCATTTTCCAGCCATTCGAGACGCTGATCCGTCCTCTCGACATCCCTTACCAGCCCCTCCCAACTCAAGGGCCATTTGTGCTGCTCTGGCATTTCGCGCGGATGTTTCGGTACGCGCTCATCCCCATCGCCGTCTTCTCGATGGCAGTAGAGGGCATCAATCTCTTCCTGATTTGGAGCCTGTCCGATATCGTGGATGGGGTCACGAATAAGGGGGCGGCGACCTTTCTGGCAGAAGATTGGTCGCTGCTGGTCCTTATGGCCGTACTGCTCTTCCCAATTTCGCCTTTCTTCTCCTTCGTCACGAGCACCCTTTCCTCGCAAACCGTGGCGGTCTGCTTACCTTCTGCCATCCAGTGGCAAGGGCATAAGGCGGTCGAGCGGCAGGATATCGCGTTCTTTCACGACACGTTTGCCGGCCAGGTGGCTTCGCGACTGTCCCAAGTCTCGACCGCTGTGCAGCAACAGGTCGTTGTGGCCTTCTATAGCATTCCCAACTTTGCAGTTCATTTCCTGGGATCGCTTCTGCTGCTAGCTTCCGTCGGCTGGCAGTTGACGTTGCCGGCGCTGATATGGATCATGATCAGCATCGCCATTGCGATCGTAGCGGTACCGCATTTCTCGGAGCGATCGAAGCTCTCAGCGAAGCAGAGAAGCCTGGTGGTCGGCGCTATGACGGACCTCTATTCGAATATGCAGATGGTAAAGCAGTTTGCAGCAGAGGATAGCGAGGCTGGCGCTTTTTGCGAGGGATCTTCTCGAACGCTATCACTCGTCAGCAGCATGAAAGGCGGGTCTATATGGTGACCAGCGTCACAATAAACAGCGTCAATGCGCTCTTCTGGATCGCCATGCTCGGGATCGGGTTTCACGGGATGCTGAATTTATCGGTTTCGACTGGAGAGTTCGTTGCCGCGATCTACATCACCCAGCGGCTTTCGGGTAACGCTCGGGTCTTCATCGACATGGGACAACAAATCTTTCAAGCCGTCGGCACATTGCGCGACGCTATGCCTGTGATGACAACACCGCCAACCGTCGTGGATGCGTTGAATGCAAAGCCCCTGCAGGTAGGAACGGGCGAGATCCGATTTGACTCGGTTGGCTTCTCCTATCATCGCGAGAAGCCGGTGATCGACGGCTTGAACTTGACAGTCCATGGCGGTGAAAAGGTTGGACTAGTGGGGCTATCTGGCGCGGGAAAGACGACGCTCGTCAACCTCCTGCTCCGATTCTACGATCTCGACGGAGGTTCGATCGCTATTGACGATCAGGATATCCGGAGCGTCACGCAAAGCAGCTTGCGGGAAAACATCGGCGTCATCTCGCAGGATGTTTCCCTTCTTCACCGCTCGGTGGGTGACAATATCCGTTATGGTCGCCCGGATGCGTCCCATGACGAGGTTGTGCAGGCTGCTATTGCCGCTCATGCGCATGGGTTCATTGCTGATCTTAAGGACAAGGAGGGCCGCTCGGGCTACGATGCCTTCGTTGGAGATCGCGGGGTCAAGCTCTCAGGCGGTCAGCGCCAACGTATTGCCATCGCCCGCGTGCTGCTGAAGAAAGCGCCGATCCTCGTGCTCGATGAGGCAACTTCAGCCCTCGACAGCGAGTCCGAAGCTGCAATCCAGGAAAATCTCGCGAAGGTGATGGCCGGCAAGACAGTCATCGCGATCGCGCATCGCCTCTCCACCATCGCGAGCATGGATCGAATTGTCGTTTTAGGTGAAGGCCGCATCGTTGAAATGGGCAACCCAGAGGAGCTTGTGACGCGGAATGGGCTTTACACTCGCCTATGGCGGCGACAGACCGGCGGCTACATCGGCAATGACTAGCGCAGGTCCGGTGGAAGCGTTCGATGTCATCGGCTCCGTGGTTGCGAGTTCCTGCTGCTATCGACTTTGGCTTCTATCACCCCGAGTCTCGAAGGATGGGGTCCGCGCCGGTCCGCCAGGACGCGAACCCCACTGCCGACGCAGTACAGAACAAAAAGCAACGGTGTTAGGTGTCAATCGCGTTAGCGTGGTGTTCCCGCATTCTTGCGTTGAGGATGATGATCATCTTTCGCATGACGGCGACGAGCGCGACTTTGCCGGGTTTTCCTTTCGATTTCAGCTTTTCGAAGAAAGCTCTGATGCCGGGATCGAAGCGGATTGCCGGCAGGGCTGCGATGTAGAGGGCATCGCGAACCGGTTTTCGACCGCCGGCAATCATGCGCTTGCCGCGCATCTGG
>NZ_SMCL01000013.1:0-151287 GCF_004343065.1 Neorhizobium sp. S3-V5DH | reverse complement strand
CTACCTCCTGAACGAAGTGCTGTCTTTGCACAAAAAGAGGTCGGCTGAACAGACTGCCAGTCATTGGGTCCTCCATCTGCCGAAGTGATACGAAGGATTTAGTAGTTCCTAATTGTCCGTTCAAGAATGTCGCTTGGCGCCTTGACGCAGATTTCCGCTTCCCCGACCTTTTGTTTAGTCCGGTTCACTAGGTGATAGAACGGCGGGTGCAGCGAACCTACCACATTGGCAAAATGGGGCTAGCGTCGCACCGCGTTCACCACATCGTTGCAAAGGTCGCAAAACGCAACACACGAGAGATCGTACAGGATGCATCGCTGTTCACGCAGAGATCAGTCCTATCACTTAGGATGCCCCGGCATCAGCCCAAGTTGGCGACTTAGGCGCAGATGGAAGGAGAGGCGTTCTTGATCGGGTTCACCAGCATCCGCTCAAGCTTCAACTCGCTTGTTTCCGCACTATATTCACTGATTTCATCATGGTGAAGTACCACGTCTGGCCGGCACGGATGCGGTATCTGCGGTCCTCCAATCAGCCGGATCAATGACGGACGGAAGAACGAGACAGCAGCTTGTGGGCCACCCCGACGAACGTGGCGATGACGTCCGCCTCCGGCAGCTCATTGCGCTTCGCAAATGAGGTCAGTAACAACGCCGAGTTTTTCGCAGCCGACGTACTCTCGGGATCCAGGTAGCTCCGACTGACCTCCGTCAGATCGTTTGAAACAGCGTGCAGTAAGTCCCTCATAGTCTCCGTCATGAATTAGCTCCTCGGAGAGCGTCATTAACATTGGAGGTTGCCGAGAGTCCCCCTAGGTGCGGATGTTTTGGAACAATAGGCCAAAGGTCCTGGTTCTTTAGCATTGCCAACAAGGAGACGGCCATGTCACGATCCAGGCGTGATCACCTCGGAGATGAACTTGTGGCGCTGCTTCCAGCACTTCGCGCGTTTACGCGGCGCTTCGAACCTGATCCGGTAGACGCGGAGGATCTTGTTCAAGACACTCTGACAAAAGCGCTCTCCAACCTCGACAAATTTCAGGATGGTACGAGGTTGAAGTCATGGGTATTCACGATCGCCAGGAACGCCTTCTGCACCCGCTACGCCGCCCGCAAACGCATGGTCGTCGGGCTGGACGCGTGCGTATCCGAACTGCCGGCTGTCGCCCCACCGCAGGAATGGGCTGTTTCCATGAGCGAATTCAATCGAGCCTACGGGGCTCTTCCTCCAATAAACAGGATCGCCATTGACCACGTCCTGTTCCAGGGTTCGAGCTATGAGGATGCAGCCCTCGCCTGCGGATGTGCGACCGGAACGATCAAAAGTCGCGTGAACCGCGGACGCCAGATGCTGGTAGTTGCCATGGACCCAGATCCCCGTCAATCTAGAATGTCCGGAAGATGAGGCCAATCGTTGCCATCTAGACGGAGCTTCGCTGGCGCACCACGCACGGCGGCATTACGCAATCGACCAGCGGCGATTGCTGTCACGCCAACAAGAGGCGGATCAATCGCCGGCTGCATTGCCAGCAGATGATGTCACTACCCGAACTTCCCCCTTGCGATCGACGACATCGAGTCGAAAATCACAGCAGCAATGGAGAGGATTAAAAGCATAGGAGCGCGTTGCAAGGGATGCAACGTCGAGAAGCGCCGAAGCGAGAAATAGTTCCTCTCTCTCATCAGCGATTTGGTGCGGAACCTTGTGCTGTTCCCAAGGTTTGCAACCCACGACAATCAATCCAGGAGCTTTGCTATGACAGACATCCGTCGCCCCTTCCCTCCCTATGGCGAACAACAGCAGAAGCCGCCGGGCAAGACGGCGCTGATGGACCCGATTCCCGACCACGGCGAAAAATCCTACAAGGGAAATGGCAAGCTCGAAGGCAAGATTGCACTTATCACCGGCGCCGACTCCGGTATCGGCAAGGCAGTGGCGATCGCCTTTGCCCGCGAAGGCGCCGACATTGTCATCTCCTACCTCAACGAGGACGAAGACGCCCAAGATACGGCCAACTGGGTCGAGGACGCGGGACGCAAGGCGCTGGTGCTGGCCGGTGACATCAAATCCGAAGATTACTGCAAGACGCTGGTGCAGCGCGCTGTGGAAGAGTTCGGGGGTCTTGATATTCTGGTGAACAACGCTGCCTTCCAGCGGACCTATGCCGACATCGCCGACATTACCGCCGAGGAATGGGACGAGACGTTCCGAACGAACATCTATGCGCCGTTCTTCTTGTCGAAAGCTGCGGCTCCTCACATGAAGCCCGGCAGCGCGATTATTAACACGACTTCGATCCAGTCGAGACAGCCATCGCAGCAACTCTTGGCCTATGCATCGACCAAGGGGGCGGTTTCGAATTTTACGGCTGGGCTCGCGGAAATGCTCGCCGAGAAAGGTATCCGGGTGAACGCGGTTGCGCCGGGGCCGATCTGGACGCCACTGATCCCCTCAACCATGCCGGCGGAAAAAGCCGCAAAGTTCGGTGAGCAGACGCTGCTGAAGCGAGCCGGACAGCCGGCAGAGCTCGCCGGCGCCTATGTCCTCCTGGCATCGGAGCTCGGAAGTTATATGACTGGCGCGGTTATTCCGGTCACAGGCGGCGAGATCATGATTTGACGATCGAAGTCTCCCCGGAGGTCTGGCTCTGCCTGTCGGGAGGCAACGCCCTGGGTGCCTACCACGCCGGGGCGTACAGCGCCCTGCACGCGGCGGGCATTCGCCCCAAGCGTGTTGACGGGACATCGGTCGGCGCGGTCGTCGGCGCATTGATCGCCGGAAACAGGCCAGCTTAAAGTTCGCGTGCTCTGTCCTCAATCCCGCCGGCCTAACAGCGGATCCCTTTCGCTGCGGTCGATCTCGACGCCGTCTTCATCATCCTCAGGTTCGTCTCCCATAGCCACTGGGATATCGACGGCGAGCTCGTCAGCCCAGTGCTGATAACAAAACGGCTTCAGACATCGGGCCTCATTCAATAAAGGTCGGTTCCTCATCCGTGTCGTTTTCGCCGCCCCCTGAGGCGGCGATTTCGTTTTGTACCGCGTGTCGGCTCAGCAGGCCCGCGTCCTCGAGCGCTTCGATGTTTGGCAGGTCGCGTAGTGTCTCCATGCCGAACGCGGAGAGGAAGTGCGCGGTCGTCACATAGGTATAAGGCGCACCTGGCGTCGGACTGCGCGGCCCGGAGCCGATGAAACCCGCACCACGCAAACTGCCGATGACGTCGCGGCTGACTTCCTTGCCAAAGATCTTCGACAATTCTCCCCGCGTAATCGGCTGGAAATATCCCACCGCCATCAGCACCATCGCCTCAAATTCCGACAGCGCCGCCGCCCCTCCCCTCGTCGGCGCCGAAGACGCGCGGATCGTTTCGGCGAACCGCGGCCGGGTGCGATGCTGCCAGCCGCCAGACACCGATAACAACTCGTACGGTCGGTCTCGCAATTCCTCACGCAGATCATCAATGAGCAGATCGATGCTGCAGTCTTTTCCCACGACCCGCGCCAGCGTCTCGCGGCTGACGGGCTCGGCCGAAGCAAAAATCACCGCCTCGACCCGCATCATCCATTCCCGCCAGCGCATTTCCGGCGGCAGATCGTCCAGCTCGCGATCAAACAGGACATCGTCCCGGGGATTCCTTTTTGCGTTCCGGCGTGGTTGCGTTGCTGCGCTCATCCAACTCGCCTCACAACCCAAAGATCCGGAAAGAGGAGCGGCCGGAGAGCTCGCGCACCGCCTCAAAACTTTCCAGACGCTCGAACAGCCGGTTGGCCGCCCAGCGCGACAGTTTTGAGCCCGGCGCGGCCGCCGGCACGCCGTCGTCGGTCAGTAATCGGCGGATCACCGGCTCGGCTCCCTTGGTGCGGACCTTTGGCAGTATTTCCAGCAGCCGTGCGGCCCGACGATCGATCTCCGCCGCGGAGCGCAACGCGGCCTCAACCCCATAGACCAGCGCCAGGCAGATCGCTTTTGGATAGGCAGGCTCTCCCGGTCGGACGCGACCGCGGCCACCAATGGTACGGAAGGCAGATCCAAATCGCTCTGGGAGCAGCAGCGGTACGGGTCTCGGCCAACCCAATTTCTGGGCCAGCACGACCTCGGCAAGACCGAGCGCCATCACCTCGGCGTCCGGGCGAACGGCAAAGATCGCCGTTATCAGGTCCGCCACCGCGAAGGGTGCTGCTCGCCCGGACTGATTTGCAGAATCGACCATGTCGGGGATTGAGGCAAGCCTATCGTCCCACTTCATTCCAAGGAGTGCAGCAAGCTCCCTAACGAACGGTGTGGTGATGACCGTCCCGGACTGGCGCGCAAGCATTCGTGTAGCCAGAAACAATTTTCCCGCCGGACCGGGATCGTCACCCGTGGCAGTGAGCATTACCGCATCGCGGATACTGGTTTCTTCCTCGCTGCGGCCAAGCATCCGGACAGCGACACCGGCTGATTTGAGGGCGAGGCGGTCGCGCCAGCAGCCTAACCACGGTGGGTCGGCGCGAATCAAATCGTCGAGGAATTTCAAGGCGATACCGGTGACGAAGGCTGCATCGGATTCGGTGAAGTCGTGTACTCGCGACCGGGTCCACCTTGGCAAGTGAGATGACCAGACTGACGCGTTCGGAGTGTTGGGCGCAAGCGAATCCATGCGGCAGAGAATAAACCGCCTGTGCAGTTTGTGCCAGCAATATTGCGCTTAACCGCACGGCATGTCGGCGATGTAATACGTCCGATAATCTTGCATTATCGGACGTTTTTGTCATTATAGAGAAATGGCCCAAATCATCGAGCAAAACGCCGAAATTCACGGCGAGGAGACCTCAGCGCCGTCTCGCAGCACGGCGCCTGGGCGTGATGTTTCCGCGCCGGAGGTGTCGAGCGAAAGCCCCCTCCCCTCTCTCGCCGTTCAGGACGAGACGCCAGCCCATCTCGCAGGTCTTGCTGATCGCGCCCGGGGTTATGTTGAAGCCGCCAGTTCCGCCAATACGCGCAAAGCCTACGCCGCCGACTGGAAGCACTTTTCCGCATGGTGCCGGCGGTCGAATCTCACTCTCCTCCCCCCGCATTCGCAAACCGTCGGGCTCTATATCACCGCCTGCGCTTCAGGCACGGCAGAACGGGGTGCAAAAGCGAACTCAGTCTCGACCATCGAGCGCCGCCTCTCCTCACTTTCGTGGAACTACGCCCAGCGTGGCCTCTCGCTTGATCGCAAAGACCGGCATATCGCCACCGTGATGGCCGGCATTCGCAACAGCCATTCCAAGCCTCCGGTCCAGAAGGAAGCGGTCATGGCTGAAGACATCATCGCCATGGTCGAGACGCTCGATCGCGGCACGCTCCGGGGCCTGCGGGATCGGGCCATGCTGCTCGTGGGCTATGCCGGCGGCCTGCGGCGCTCCGAGATCGTCGGTCTTGATGTCAAAGCCGACCAGACGGAGGACGGCCGGGGCTGGATCGAGATCCTCGACAAAGGCATGCTTGTCACTCTGCGCGGCAAAACCAGATGGCGGGAGGTCGAGGTCGGCCGAGGTTCCTCCGACGCCACCTGCCCGGTCGCGGCCGTCGAGACCTGGATCAAGTTCGCCAGACTGGCGCATGGCCCCCTCTTCCGCCGCGTCACAGGACAGGGCAAGGCGGTTGGATCCGAGCGATTGAATGACAAGGAGGTGGCCCGGCTTGTGAAACGATCGGCGATGGCTGCCGGCGTTCGCGGCGATCTCAGTGAGATCGAGCGGGCTTTCAAGTTCTCCGGCCATTCCCTACGCGCGGGCCTGGCCTCTTCCGCTGA
Organism: Neorhizobium sp. S3-V5DH; assembly: GCF_004343065.1. NCBI lineage: Bacteria > Pseudomonadati > Pseudomonadota > Alphaproteobacteria > Hyphomicrobiales > Rhizobiaceae > Neorhizobium > Neorhizobium sp. S3-V5DH. Next base: position 145,508 of record NZ_SMCL01000013.1, on the reverse strand, counting down.
AGTCGATGAGCGTTACGTCCAGAAACAGCTCGGTCATGCTTCAGCGGAGATGACACGCAGATATCAGCGCCGGCGGGATCGCTTCCGCGTGAATCTGACCAAAGCATCAGGGCTTTAGTTGGCCCCTCCCCTACTCCCGAGCGAAACGTAAGGCGAAATTCAGTGGCGAATTTCTCGCTTAGCGCTTCAATTGAAATCGGGAGCTAAAAGCCGCCCTGGGCGAGAGACGTCTGCGGTCGATTGGCTTCTTTTACCCAAAAACGTCAAGATCGCGACCGCGATATCACCGGGGTTCTGTTCGACGACCATGGTGGCCGCTATCAACAGCAAAGCCTCGGACGTCGCCCCCCCTGGACTCCCGGTGTTAGCAGGCACGGCTGAGAAAGTCCCCCGTCAATGCGATTTCCAGTTGGACCGAGAACCGATCACCCAGCAACTCGAGTGAAGCATCGTGTGTTTCATCCGCCCCACTACAGACGGCATCTTTCAGAAGGATGACACGGTAGCCGAGGTCGATTGCTCCGATGGCTGCAGCCAGAACGCAGACGTCGGTTTCTCCGCCCGAGATCGCCAGCATCTCGACCCCCTCCCCTGCCAGCACGCGATGAAGCTCGCCAGTGGTCCATGGCGAATAGGTCATCTTGTCGAAGATCCTCGCCGGCGGGACCAAGGCCTTCATAGACGGAACGAGGTCGACCATCTCCGGTCCGAGTCGATCGAGGGTCATCGTGTCCCACTTCTCGTAATAACTCCGCCACATGCCGCGCATGTCGTCTGCCCGCTTGGGCGGCACGAAGCGCGTAAAAACCGTCCTCTGCGGATGATACTTTGCGATTTCCAGGATCTGAGGCGAGACCTCTCGCATCCATGGCACATGCCAAGGCGTGTCTTCGGCAAACATACGCTGCATATCGATGCACAAGTGAATCCAATTAGTATCGTTCATCGCATCCTCCGCCCGCCACGAACCAGAAGAGCAGGCAGAGTTTTTTCTGGCTAAAGCCGATGCGGTGCCCGCGGTCTCGCATAATGGCGCTCTTCATCCCGCTCTACCCGATGGGAGCCACCGGCAGGTCGCGCTTGTGTCCGCTCGCCTGATAGGTCGTCAGAATCCGTAGTCGCGCAGGCTCCGCGACCGCCTTCCCTTCCAGGAAGTTATCGATCTCCTCATAGGTGACGCCATAGACGTCTTCATCAGGACGAAGGGGTGCGTCGGATTCGAGATCCGCGGTCGGGACCTTGAACACCAGTTCTGCCGGAGCCCCCATATGCTCGGCTATCGCCCTGACGCGACGTTTCGTGAGGCCAGCAAGGGGCAATATGTCGGCCGCTCCGTCGCCGAACTTCGTGAAGAACCCCATCAGCGCTTCTGCCGCCTGATCCGTTCCGATGACGAGACCGCCGGTCGCGCCAGCCAAGGCATATTGCGCGATCATCCGTTGACGTGCCTTGATGTTACCGAGATGGAACTGTTTGCGCGCCGGCTCGACCAGATCCCCGCCTTCGACCATGACTGCATCGAGCATGGCATCGGCGGCAGGCTTGATATCGATCGTGAGGACGCGATCCGGTCTGATCACAGCAAGGGACTTCTGTGCGTCCGACTCGTCTGCCTGGATGCCATAGGGCAATCTGACGGCGATGAATTTTGCGTGGTATCCATCAGCGCGGAGTTCTGAAACTGCCTTTTGTGCAAGGAGGCCAGCAGCGAGAGAGTCGACACCACCGCAAATGCCCAGGACGAAGCTCCGGCATGATGACTGGCGCAGGTAGTGGCTCAGGAACTCGGTGCGTTGTTGGACCTCGCGCTCCGCGTAGAAATCAACGCTGACCCCGAGAGCTGCCGATATCGATTGCTGTTCTTCGTCCAATGGATCCCCCCGTGGGCTATGGCTATTGATCTCTGACAGAGCCTCTATGACAGCAACGGCTGGTCCTGTTTCCAATCGCGATAGGGCGCCAGCTTCTGGCCCGGAAACCGCCGCTCTATTTCCTCTTCCACCAAGGCAATTCGAGAGAGAGTTTCGTCACGATCGCTGACATCGTCCTCGCTATGTTGTTCCAGCAGGCTCATGGCGTCGAAAATTTCGTCAATCGTCATAACCTCAAGTCGAGATGCGAAATCTGAGATGTCTTCACGCAAGATCTCTTCGGTGTTCATCGCTGGCTTCCTCCGTTTGGTGAGAAAACCATAAGAGATTGAATTTGTTCCCTCTCCTGGAACCATGGGGCGTCGCGTTGGTTATCGGGACACTCAACAGGAGACTCGTCATGAAAAAAACCATCATTCTTGCATCCATCCTTCTCGCTACCGCTGGTTCCGCGGCAATGGCGCAGTCCACCGCTGAAAAAACCGGCGTCAACTCTGTTATGGGTGTCGCCCCCAAGACCGAAGACTTCGTGCTTGAGGCAGCCAGCAGCGACATGTTCGAGATCGAGTCCAGCAAGCTCGCTCTGGAACGTGCGGACGAAAAGACCAAGGCGTTTGCACAGCAGATGCTGACCGACCATCAGAAGACATCTGACGAGTTGAAGGCCATGGTGACGTCCGGAAAGGTCAAGGCGACAATCCCGTCCGCGATGTCGTCCGCGCACCAGGGAATGCTCGACGACCTGAAGAAGCTTCAGGGTGACGATTTCACCAAGCAGTATCACTCCGATCAGGAGGACGTGCATGAAGATGCGGTCGATCTGTTCAAGCGCTATGGCGACGAAGGCGATAATGCAGAGCTGAAGGCCTGGGCTGCAAAGACCCGGCCGGCATTGGAACACCATCTTCAGATGGCCACGGACATGAACAAGTAACAAAAGCTTGCCGCCCCGCTGAGATTTTCACGCGGGGGCTTTTCTTTGAGGACGCCAATGCTGATCGGCTACCACGCCTCTCACGAACAATTCTCGCCAAGCGAGTTGCTGGAATACGTCCAGGCGGCTGAGCGTGCTGGCTTCCAAGCGATCATGACATCCGATCACCTGGCGCCGTGGAGCGAGAGACAGGGAAATTCCGGCAACAACTGGGCGTGGCTCGGCGCTGCCATGGCGAAGACCAGCTTGCCATTCGGAAGCTTGGCGATACCAGGTGGATGGCGCTAACATCCCGTCGTGCTGGCGCATCTGGTCGCGACCTTGAGTCAGATGTTTCCAGATAGGCTGCGGTGGATTGCTCTTGGAAGCGGGGAAGCCCTGTATGAATACGCCGTCGGACGCGGTTGGCCGGCCAAAACGGGACGAAACGCAAGATTAGAAGCTGCATCAGAAATCATTCGAGCTTTGCTTGCCGGTGAGAGGGTGGCGTCTGACGAACCCGGGCTCAAGACACAAGACGCAAAGCTGTGGTCCCTTCCAGAGAAGCCACCTTGTTGTTGGGCGCGGCACTCACAAAGCAGACCGCAGCCTGGATTGGAGAATGGGCAGATGGGATGGTGACAGTTCGCAAGCCGATGAACGAAATGAAGCAGATGTTGGAGGCATTCCGAACGAGCGGCGGGGCCAAAAAGCCTCTTGCCCTGCAGGTTCAGGTGTCCTGGGCTCCCACCATAGATGAGGCTCGAATGGCCGCTTGGCATGAGTGGCGCAATGCTGCAGTCAAGCCCGACCTTTTGGCCGAGCTTAAAACCCCAGCAGAATTCGATGCCGCTTCACGCGAGGTGACACTTGAGGAGATAGACAACTTCATCCCGTTGATAACCCGCGGCACTGAACTTTTCGATCTGGTCGAAGAATGCGCCGCGTGCGGCTTCGAGGAGGTCTACATTCACAACGTTTCTCGAGATCAGCACGGGTTCATGCGTTTCGTGGCCGAGCAGATGTTCAGGCCGGAGTTACGCAATGGCTGACTCTTTTAGAACGAGCGTCCGCAGAGTCCGCTTCAGTGGGTCCAGACCTTGGGAAGGACTGGATGACTATGCCGAACGGACGGTGATGCAGGAAGCGCTGTTTTACCAGTCTAGCATTCGAACGTCCCGGTGGACGACCGCTTCGTCGAATTGTCTGATCTGCGGTCCCAGTTGCGTTCGTCCCGATACTCGGACGCTTCGTCTCACAATCAGACATATCGGCTCAAAAAATTTATCGTCAACTAGCGTAACTCCCTATAACGCAACAGGAAATCGCGGAAAAAAACGGCTGACAAGTCGGTCCTTCCACGCCCGAGCCTGACTTTCTTCTACCCATTGACTTTGGATTGAGCCGCTTCAGGCGGTTTTTCGATGACCGTCGCCATTCACTCTCATAAGAGCCATCAGCATCGGCCCGAGCGAAAACTCGCCTCGTTCAGCCCGTCTGGTCAAATTCCGCAGATAGCCTCCGGCCGAAGTTATGAAATTCGACCGCTCCAGAATGCAGGCCACCGCAACTGCCGCATTCTCCGGACCCATGGCATTGCAGGCCTCCTCGTAGGCTGAGGGGCTGACGCCGAGCATTGATCTCACGACGACGGCCGCTTTCAGGAGCTCGCGCCAGTGTTCAATGCGCCCGCCGGGTCCGTAATCAGCGATCTGCGGGCAGGCACGAAGGACCATTCCGAGCGGGAATGCCTTGATCGGCTCAGGTCTCGTCTCCGGTCGCCCGTTCGGCTCATTCCTCGCCAGAGGTTTATCCGCCAGGCTCTCGCCCTGCTTCTTTCCAGAGCTAGGTTCAAGTTCATTTATAGATTCGGTATTTGAATTCTGTATGTGGCAGCCATTGTGAATGGCATTGCCATGCATATCTTCGGTTTTTAGCTGTGTTTCCAGGATGTTGAGAGCCTCTTCCCGCAAGAGCTCCATCTCGTCGAGCGTAATCTCGACCTGTGCACGGTTCGGATAGCGCGGGAGGCGGGCGAGAATACTGACGTACTCAGATTCCACCTGCTCCCAGTTGCCAGTAGCGCCCTCTTCCACAGCTGCCGAGATCAGCTTGCGCACATCGCGACGGCAGATCGTGAGCGCTTCCTTTGCGCGGCGGAAACGAGCGCGTTCGGCGGCGACGTCTTGCGCCATAAGGGCGAGTTCCATGGCACGAGCCAGCAGCGGTGTCAGGTCAAATCCGTAGGCCTGTTCGACCTCGCCATCTCGGTTGCGGTGCGCATAACGTTTACCGTTCGGGCTGTCGCGCCGCAGAATAAGACCGGCATCGACAAGTGCAGCGAGTTGCCGGCGCAGCGTCGTCTCGGTGATTCCGTGGGCCCGCACGGACAACTGGGCGTTGGATGGGAAAACGACCAACCCCTGGCTCGGATTGAGCTCTGCGTGAGGGTGAAACGTCAGGAGGGCATCAAGGACGGCAAGCGCCCGGTCTTGGATGCCCAGGCGTTCCCGTGCCTCACACACGTCTCGAAAAACTTTCCACTTTTCGATACGCGTGTCCGGCTGGGGATTTTCGATCGCCATCTGGCCTCGTACCAGGGCGAGCGACATCGGCCGCCGCCCAAAGGGCGTCGTCACATGTCCCGTCTGCATTTTTCTCTCACCTTGCTTCAGGCAAAGGAAATCCGCTCACCAAATCGGCGCCAAGACTCTTGACTGTGATTCCGGGAAATGCGATTCTCGATCCTGCTAGAGATGACGAGAGAGGCTTCCACGGTTCGCCGTTTGGGGGCCTTTTTCTTTTGCGGTTCAGTCTCCGTTAGTTTCGGTTTTCGATCCTTTGTACTCTTCGTACAAACGACCCATGTGAGAAGACAGCCATTCGCTGAAAGGCCGGGCTTCAACATTCGTAAGCTCGATGGCAACTTTCTTTGCCTTCGAATTTATCGCCACGTTCAGTGCACGATCGGTCGAGGTCCAGTCCCGGACCGGGACTTCAGCCTTCGGCTTCTTCGCGGCTGACTTCGCCTTGTATCGCTTCAGGTAGTCATGGAGCGCATCGAAACGTTCGTTTTCAGGAAGATTGTAGAGTTCGGCCTTTTCCGAATACTCCACAGCCGCCTTCGACAGGGCAGGGGCAAGCACGAGCTGGCGAAGGCTCAGCCACCGGTCGCGCCCGATTTTCTTTGACGCGCCCAGTGCCGTGATAACTGATGCCGGCACTGCCTCGACAACGGCCAGCATCTTCGAGAGCATAGCCTCGTCAATGGCCAGCGACGATCGGACCACTTCCTTCGTCATTCCTGACGCGATCAGGTTCTGAGCGAAGTATGCACGTTCTATGAAGGACAGGTTCGAACGGGCCGCGTTTTCCTGTCCCTGTACGATCGCCGAAGTCGCGTCGTCGAGCTTTTTCACGATTGCCTTGACGGGGACTCCGAGCTCGCGTGCGACCCTCAGGCGACGATGCCCGAACACAACCATGTATCGTTTGGCATCTATTGAACTGGGACGAACGAGGATAGGGGTCGTTTGTCCTGATTCCTTGATTGCCTGGAGCAACTCCTGGAATTCTTCCCCATCGTCGGACAGGCGATCGGCAACGAAAGAGACATCGATCAATCGCGGATCAAGATCCACGATCACCTCGCCTTCCATAAGCTTCTTGGTGTTTTCAGCCATGTCCTCGATGGAGCGGACAACCGTCTTGGCAGCTCCTGTCATACCGTAGCCCGGTTTCGTCGGGGTCTGGTTTGCTGAGATCGCCGCGATATCCAACTTCGCAAACGGATTTTCACGGGACATGAGTGCCCTCCAAGACTTCTCTCAACGCCGGTAAGCCATTGTTCGGATTTCGCAAAACGGTAAAAAAAACGGCTGACAAGTGCCTCATTTTCTCCCCCACACGCCGTGTATGAGCTCGACGATTTCCCCATTGGCCGCGTTCAAGCTCTCCATGGCGCGGTCGTAAGTCGCACGGACGAACTCTCCGCGCTCTACCTCGTACAAAGTCTGCTTCTTGATAGACGCATCGGAAATCGCAGTGGATTTTAGCACATGGTTCCTGAGCATCTGCTGTGCAAACATCGACTGCATGAACCCGACCATCTGTGCCTGCGGAATGTCCGTCGGTTCGAATCGGGTAATGAGGTATCGGAACCATTGAACGCTCATTTCGGCGCCGGCCTCGGCGACCGGCCCCATGATCCCGCCGAGCATCATCAGGAACTGACTCATCGACATGATGTCCAGCATCTGAGGATGAATGGTGATGAGGATCCCGGTCGACGCCATGAGTGCGGTGATTGTCAGGTAGCCGAGTTGCGGAGGGCAGTCGATAACGACCACGTCATACTTGTCATCGACCTGCTTCAGAGAGCTGGCGATTCGCATGTAGAATAGTCGACCGTCCTCACCCTTCTTGGAAGAGATCGCCAGCGGCACGTCGTATTCGTACTCTTGGAGAACCAGGTTTGCCGGCACGACATCCAGTCCCGGAATGTTGGTCGGCTGGATGACGTCGGCGATTGACTTGCGTTCGTCGTCAAATCGAAGGGCCTCATAGAGAGAGGCGGTATCATCAAGCTCGGGTTGGATCCCGAAAAGGGAAGTCAAAGACGCCTGCGGGTCAAGGTCGACCGCCAGCACACGATGGCCCGTAAGGGCGAGATACTGAGCAAGGTGAGCGGCAGTGGTGGTCTTGCCGCTTCCGCCCTTGAAGTTAACGACCGAGACGACCTGCATCGGTTCGCCTTCCCGCCGTCTGGGGACGTAATACCGCTTGTCGGATTTCTTGTTGGCCTCGAGATAGTCGCGAAGCTCAAGCATCTGGTCGGCCGTGTAATACCTGCGTCCACTGACCGATTCGATCTCCGGTCCCTTTCCGTCGGAATGCAGTTGCCTGAGATGGGTCTGCGTTACCCCTATGAAGTCAGCAACCTCCGCAAGCTGGAACTTGCGCAATCCCTTGCGAGCGTCGGGCGGGTACTGCTGACTGCGCAACATGTGCAACGCACTTGAGATCTTCGCCCCCTGCTGGGCGATCTCGATATCAAATCTGTTGGCCAACATATTGCTCATTTCGCGAACTATTTCCCGGAGGTCTTCACTTTCGAAAAAATGGCTTGAGGGCCATCATTTGCGAAACTATCTCCCGATTCCCATCGCGCCGCAAGACATTTAAGGTTAACAACAAGTTAACTGAGTTCGCTGTAATCCAGTCCGCTCGCTGAATCTACGATATGTTTCCGCTAGTTAGTCAGATTCCAGTGGTGGCGTATAGTCGATGGAAACTGCAGATCTGCAGAAATCCGGCGCGTTTTGCACACCCCGCCGTGGTTTGATTCACAACTCGGCTACCCCGACTCGCCAGAATCACCACCTGCAGATCTGCAGATGGCCAACCATGGATTGAGGTGATCTTCATCCCGCGGACGAAGTTCACGCGGAGATCAGGATGCAGATTCTCAACGTCGCGCCCGACCAATATGTCGAGCACCAAAACTTTCTGAAGCAGATGTACCGGCTGCGCGCCGACGTGTTCGGCGGGCGGCTTGAATGGGACGTAACCGTCACCGATGGTGGGGAGCGAGATCAGTACGACGACCTGAACCCGACCTACATCCTCGCCGTCTCCGTCGGCAACAAGGTTGTGGGATGCGCACGCCTTCTTCCCGCGGTAGGTCCAACCATGCTGGAGCTGACATTTCCGCAGCTCTTGAGGGATGGTTCACTCAACGCAAACAGCGCGATGATCGAGAGTTCGCGCTTCTGCGTTGATACGACTTTGCCCGCAGGTAGGGGAGGGGGTCAGCTCCACTTGGCAACACTCACCTTGTTTGCTGGGATCATCGAATGGTCGATGGCGAATGGTTACGACAGGATCGTTACCGCCACCGATCTTCGCTTCGAGCGCATCCTGAACCGGGCAGGCTGGCCAATGGCGCGATTAGGTGAACCCGTGGCAATTGGCAACACTGTCGCCATTGCCGGCACACTTCCAGCGGATCAGGAGAGCTTCGAACAGGTTCGCCCATCGAACTATCGGTCCGATCTCTCTCGTACTGATGATCATTCGGAGAGGAGCGCAGCGTGACCCAGCTTCGCTCCCACACAAGACTTGTCCGCAAACTCCAGGACGCACTTGGCGACCAGCTCTGCGTAGCGCTCGACGATGCGACAGTCGTCGAGATTATGCTCAACCCCGACGGCCGACTGTTCATTGAACGCCTCGGTCACGGTGTAGCCGAAGCCGGGGTCATGGCGCCAGCGGCTGCGGAAGTCGTGATCGGCAGTGTCGCCCACGCACTGCAGTCGGAGGCAGATGACGAGCGCCCGATCATCTCCGGCGAACTGCCGATCGGTGGCCATCGCTTCGAGGGTCTGCTTCCGCCAATCGTATCCGGACCCGCCTTCACGATCCGACGCCGCGCATCGCGTCTCATACCGCTCAGTGATTACGTGTCCTCGAAGGTGATGACGGAGGCGCAAGCGTCGGCCATCCGCAGCGCGATTGACGCTCGCATGAACATCGTCATTTCCGGGGGCACTGGCTCCGGAAAAACCACGCTCGCTAACGCCATCATCGCGGAGATCGTTTTGAGCGCACCAGATGATCGCATGGTCATCCTCGAGGATACCGCCGAAATCCAGTGCGCGGCCGAAAACGCAGTCTGCCTGCATACCAGCGACAATGTGGACATGGCGCGTTTACTTAAAAGCACCATGCGACTGCGGCCCGACCGCATCATCGTCGGCGAGGTCCGCGACGGCGCAGCTCTCACACTTCTGAAAGCCTGGAACACCGGTCATCCCGGCGGGGTCACCACGATCCACTCCAACACGGCGATGTCGGCGCTCCGACGGCTGGAACAGCTGACGGCTGAAGCGAGCCAGCAGCCTATGCAGGAGGTGATCGGCGAGGCGGTCGACCTCGTGGTCTCGATCGAGCGGACGGGAAAGGGGAGGCGGGTCCGCGAGGTGATGCACATCGAGGGTTACCGAAACAACCACTACCAGACCGAACACTATGCCCAGATCGACGAGGACAGCCATGTCGCGTAACACCTATCCCATTCTCGCAGTCATCATGTTCGCTGCCATCTCCTTCGCCATTCCGGAGCCCGCATTCGCGGGCTCAGGTGGCGGCGGGCTTCCTTGGGAATCGCCATTGCAGCAGATCCAGCAGTCGATCACCGGTCCTGTCGCAGGGTTCATAGCGCTTGCCGCGGTCGCGATCGCTGGCGCCATGCTGATTTTCGGGGGTGAACTCAACGATTTCGCGCGTCGCCTTTGCTACGTCGCCCTGGTCGGCGGCGTTCTTCTCGGCGCCACCCAGATCGTCGCTCTGTTCGGTGCGACCGGTGCGTCGATCGGCGAGCACCGTGCCGAGATGGGCGCTGCTCCGAATGTCCCTCTGCCCCTGACGACGCTATCCGTGGCAGGGGAGTGGCATCGTGGCTGAAGCTGGCTCAAACCTCATCCGGTCCCGGGTGCATCGAGCCCTGTCACGTCCCAATCTGTTGATGGGCGCCGATCGCGAGCTCGTCCTGGTGACGGCGCTTGCGGCCGTCATCCTGATCTTCGTCGTCCTGACCTGGTATGCGGTGCTGTTCGGCATCGCGGTCTGGCTGGTTGCGGTAGCAGCGCTTCGCATGATGGCCAAGGCCGATCCGCTGATGCGACGGATCTATATCCGGCATATCTCCTACAAAACCTTCTACCGCGCGACATCCTCGCCGTGGCGCCGTTACTGAGGGAGTGCGAAATGGTCGCCCTTAAATCCTTTCGGCATTCCGGCCCGTCTTTTGCCGATCTCGTCCCCTATGCCGGGCTGGTCGATAACGGCGTCATTCTCCTGAAGGACGGCTCGCTGATGGCCGGCTGGTACTTTGCCGGCCCCGACAGCGAAAGTTCGACCGACGCTGAGCGCAACGAGGTGTCGCGACAGATCAATGCCATCCTGTCGCGCCTCGGTTCCGGCTGGATGATCCAGGTCGAGGCGGTCCGGGTGCCGACGGGTGATTACCCAACGGAAGAAGCAAGTCATTTCCCCGATTCGGTTACCCGCGCCATAGATGCCGAACGACGGGCGCACTTCCAGAAGGAGAGGGGACACTACGAGAGCCGGCACGCGTTGATCCTCACCTGGCGCCCGCCGGAGCCGAGGCGGTCCGGATTGACGCGCTATGTCTATTCCGACACCGGCAGCCGATCCGCCACCTATGCCGACAAAGCGCTTGAAACCTTTCTGACCTCGATCCGCGAGGTCGAGCAGTATCTCGCCAATGTTGTTTCGATCCGGCAGATGATGACACGCGAAACACCGGAGCGCGGCGGTCATCGCGTCGCCCGCTATGATGATCTCTTCCAGTTCATCCGGTTCTGCATCACCGGGGAGAACCATCCGGTGCGTCTGCCTGAGATTCCCATGTATCTCGACTGGCTGGTGACGGCCGAGCTGCAGCACGGTCTGACGCCACTTGTCGAGAACCGGTTTCTCGGCGTGGTGGCGATCGACGGCCTGCCCGCGGAAAGTTGGCCGGGAATCCTCAACAGTCTCGACCTGATGCCGCTCACATATCGTTGGTCGTCCCGCTTCGTCTTCCTTGACGCCGAGGAGGCCCGCGCCCGGCTGGAGCGTACGCGCAAGAAGTGGCAGCAGAAGGTGCGGCCATTCTTCGACCAATTGTTTCAGACGCAGTCGCGGTCACTCGATCAGGACGCGATGCTGATGGTGTCAGAGACCGAGGACGCTATCGCCGAGGCGTCGTCGCAGCTCGTGGCCTATGGCTACTATACGCCGGTCATCATCCTCTTCGACGAAGATCAATCCCGACTTCAAGAAAACTGTGAGGCGGTCCGCCGCCTGATCCAGGCCGAAGGTTTTGGCGCACGGATCGAGACGATCAATGCGACCGATGCATTTCTCGGCAGCCTGCCGGGCGTCTCCTATGCCAATATCCGCGAGCCGCTGATCAACACACGCAATCTCGCCGACCTCATCCCGCTCAATTCCGTGTGGTCGGGCAGCCCGGTAGCACCTTGCCCGTTCTTCCCAGTCGGGTCGCCCCCGCTGATGCAAGTCGCCAGCGGGTCGACACCGTTCCGGCTGAACCTGCATGTCGATGATGTCGGCCACACGTTGATCTTCGGCCCGACCGGCTCCGGCAAATCAACGCTGCTCTCATTGATCGCAGCCCAGTTCCGACGCTACGCCGGTGCGCAGATCTTCGCCTTCGACAAGGGAGGCTCGATGCTGCCGCTGACACTCGGGCTGGACGGCGACCATTACCAGATCGGCGGCGATATCGATCCGTCGACCAGTGGCGAGGCGAGGGCACTCTCTTTCTGCCCGCTAGCGGAACTCTCGACTGATGGCGACCGGGCCTTCGCTTCGGAGTGGATCGAGATGCTGGTTGCGCTCCAGGGTGTGACGATCACGCCGGACTACCGCAACGCTATCTCCCGACAGATCGGATTGATGGCAGAATCGCGCGGCCGCTCTCTCTCCGACCTTGTCTCGGGCGTGCAAATGCGGGAGATCAAGGACGCTCTGCATCACTACACCGTCGATGGTCCGATGGGACAGTTGCTCGATGCCGAGGAGGACGGTCTGGCGCTCGGCGCCTTCCAGTGCTTCGAGATCGAGGAACTGATGAATATGGGCGAGCGCAATCTCGTGCCTGTTCTGACCTATCTCTTCCGACGCATCGAAAAACGCCTGACCGGTGCGCCCAGCCTCATCATTCTCGATGAAGCCTGGCTGATGCTCGGCCATCCGGTGTTTCGCGACAAGATCCGCGAATGGTTGAAGGTGCTGCGAAAGGCCAATTGTGCTGTCGTGCTCGCCACCCAGTCGATCTCGGATGCGGAGCGGTCCGGGATCATAGATGTGCTGAAGGAATCCTGCCCAACGAAAATCTGCCTCCCAAATGGCGCGGCACGCGAACCGGGCACGCGTGAGTTCTATGAGCGCATCGGCTTCAATGAGCGGCAGATCGAGATCGTCGCGACCGCTATCCCAAAGCGAGACTATTACGTCGTGTCACCCGAGGGCCGGCGTTTGTTTGATATGGCGCTCGGTCCCGTCGCGCTCTCCTTTGTAGGTGCGTCCGGGAAGGAAGACCTCAAGCGCATCCGCGTCCTGCATCTCGAACATGGGGCCAGCTGGCCTCTCCATTGGCTCCAGCAAAGGGGAATCGCCCATGCCGACACGCTCATTCCAACCCAGTAGGACATCGCGCGCCGCGGTTGGTGCGGCTCTCGTGCTCTCGTCTGCTCTTTCTCTTCCTGCGCAAGCCGGCGGTGTCACGGGGCAAGCAACCGAATGGACGCAGCTTGCCAATAATGCGGAACTGATCAGCCTTGTCGGCAAGTCAGCAGAGCAGGTGAACAACCAGATTACCCAGATTTCGCAGTTGGCCGAGCAGATTCAAAATCAGCTCAACATTTACAAGAACATGTTGCAGAACACTGCGCAGCTTCCGAACCATATCTGGGGCCAGATCGAGAACGACCTGAAGAACCTTCAGAATGTAGTGGCACAAGGGGAGGGCGTCGCCTTCTCGATGGGCAATGTCGATGATGTCCTGAAGCAGCGTTTCCAGAGTTTTTCGGAGATGAAGAGCAACCTGCCGGACGGCGCGAGCTTCTCGACCACGTACCAAAACTGGTCCGACACCAATCGCGACACGATTGCCGGCACGCTGAAGGCAGCCAATCTGACGGCCGAGCAATTCTCCAGTGAGGAGAGCACGATGTCGCAGCTCAGGTCGATGTCGGAATCGTCCGACGGCCAGATGAAGGCGCTGCAGGTCGGGCACGAGATCGCCGCGCAGCAGGTCGCGCAGATGCAGAAACTGCGGGGTCTGGTCTCCCAGCAGATGACGATGATGGGCACCTGGTACCAGTCCGAACAGGCGCAAAAGGATTTGGCGCAAGCGCGGCGCGAACAATTCTTCAGTGGGACCGAGCGCGATATCAGGGGCGGCCAAACGATGGAGCCACGCTGGTGAGTTCCCGTCTGATCGTCATTATCGCCCTTGTAGCGGTCGTCTCCGCGGCGGGTGCAAGCGTCATAACCTCGGTCTTGCTTCGACCGGAGCCAGTCTTGGGATCTGGCGCGATCGCGTCAGGCTCTCCCTCCGATGAAGACCGGTACCGACATCGTGATGAGTTCTTCGGTGGAGACGCCAACCGCGACATCCGCGGCGGCCAGGAGATGAAACCGCGATGGTAGTTGCTCCGTCTTCCCGCACGCTTGACCGGGTGTTCATCTTGATCGCGCTCGTCCTGCTGGCGACCACCCCAGCCTTTGCACAACAGGGCCAGGTCCTGACCACACTCGAAAATTCGGTCGTCACCGCCGCCAAGGGCTGGGAGACGAGGGTGATGAATGCAGCCCGCTCGTTGTTCTGGATCCTCGCCGGCATCGAGGTCGCGATCGCCGCCGTATGGCTGGCGATCAACGCCGCCTCGCTCGACAGCTGGTTTGCTGAACTGGTCAAACGCATAATGTTCATTGGCCTGTTCGCCTTTATTCTTGACAGAGGACCGGAGTTCGCTAAGGCCGTCGTCGACAGTCTCTATCAGATCGGCGCCGGTGGCGGCTCAGCATCTCCCGCCAACATCTTCGATGCCGGCATTCGTGTCGCGACCAAAATGTCGGAACAGGCGAAGTTCGGGCTCTTCGAGGATAATTCCCTGGCGATCGCCGCCGTCTTCGCCATGGTCGTGGTAGTCGTGTCGTTCAGCCTGGTCGCTGCAATCTTCGTGGCCGTCATGGTCGAGATGTATGTTGGCCTCCTTGCCGGCATGATCATGCTTGGGCTCGGCGGTTCTTCGCATACCAAGGACTTCGCGATCAAATACCTGGTCTATGCCTTCTCCGTCGGCATGAAGCTGATGGCGCTGGTAATGATCGCCAAGATCGGCTCGGACATCCTTCTCGGTCTGGCAGAGGCACCAACCGCGACATCGGAACAGTTCATCACGACCCTCGCGATTGCCGGTATCTCCGTTGTCGTCTTCGTCATCGCCATGTATGTGCCGCCGATCCTGCAGGGCATGGTCCAGGGTGCATCGGTCGGCGGCGGCATGGAAGCCATTCGTCACGGCGGGCAAGCGGCATCCGCGGCACTCGGCGCCGGCTTCCTGACGATCGGTGCTGCCAACAGAGGATTCGGGGCCGCCAGTGCCGCAAGGTCAGGGGGCGCGTCTCTTGCGAGTGCGGCCCTGCGCGGCATGCAGGCCGGGATTGGTGGAGCCGCTGGCGCCGTCGGCTCGGCTGCAAAGGAAAAGGCGATTGGCTCACCCGGGGCCTATGCCGGATCGATGCTCGGCCTTGCCAACGCCAAGCTCGATCAACCATCCGGCCGGCCAGGCACACCGGCTCCACCACCGCCGATCAACGACAGCAAGTGAGGGGAGGCTGACAGAATGGCCGGACAGAATGTTCCAGATAATCCCTACATCGCCGCGCGCAACGAATGGAACGAGCGTTATGGCTCGTACGTCAAAGCGGCAGCCGCGTGGCGCGTCGTCGGCATAGCCGGAATGACCATGGCCGTTGTCGGCTTTGGTTATGCGCTCTACCAGAGCACCCAGGTCAAGCTGATCCCGTATATTGTCGAAGTCGACAAGCTCGGCACATCAGTCAATGCCGGCTTCCCGCAGCAAATTGAGTATGCCGATCCGCGCGTGGTGCGCGCGACACTCGGCAGCTTCGTGTCGAACTTCCGATCCGTCACGCCGGATGCGGTGGTGCAGAAGCAATACATCGACCGAACCTATGGGCTGCTGCGCACCTCCGATCCCGCCACGGAAAAGGTCAACGCCTGGTTTCGCTCGAATTCGCCGTTTGAGAAGGCGAAGAACGCGACGGTGGCAATCGAGGTCAACAACATCGTCGCGTTGTCGAACCAGAGCTACCAGATCGACTGGACCGAGTTCGAACGAGATCGCCGCGGCAAGGAGACCGCCTCGCGCCGCTTCCGTGGCATCGCCACCGTGACGCTGACGCCGCCTCAGGACGAGGGCGTCATCCGCCTCAATCCCATCGGTCTCTATCTCCGCGACTTCGACTGGACCGCGCAGCTTTGAAAGGCATGGCTCCCAACATGAACATACGACACTTCAGAATGCGGGCCAGGCTGACTGCGAGCGCAGCCATGCTGCTCATTTCCCCCGTGATGGGTTTCGCGCCCTCCCACGCAGTTGCCGCTGATGGAGTCACTGCGAACGAGGCGAAGGGTATGGGCATCTCGACACAATGGCGCGGAAGCCGCGGCCTCGTGACGAAAGGAGCGGATGGAAAGGTCATTTTCCTCTATGGCGAAGTGCAGCCGTCCGTCGTCTGCTCACCGTTGCAGGTCTGCGACATCGAGCTTCAGGGCGGCGAGGTCGTTCGCGACGTTCTCGTCGGTGATACCGTACGCTGGAAAGTAGAGCCTGCAACCTCTGGAGCGGCGGGAGGGCAGGCGATCCACCTGATCGTCAAGCCGTCGGAGCCGGGTTTGGTCACGTCGATGGTCGTGACGACGTCGCGGCGGACCTATCACATCCAGCTGAAATCGCATGCCACGCAGTACATGGCGCGCGTCGGCTTTGAGTATCCCGAGGACGTCTCGGCAAAGCTTGCCGACGTCAACGCGCGGCTGGAAGCCAGCACGAGCCTCGGCGCCGGCGTTCCGGCGGAGCAATTGAGCTTTGCCTATTCCGTCTCGGGCAGCGCCGGCTGGCGGCCGACGCGGGTCTACTCGGATGGACAAAAGACCTACATCCAGTTTCCGCGGTCGATCTCCGGGCAGGATGCACCGGTTCTCTTCGTCGTCTCCGGCGGCCAGAACCGCATCGTCAACTATCGCATGAAGAGCGACATGATGGTGGTCGACTATAATATCGATCGTGCTGTCCTTGTCTCGGGCGTTGGTTGGAAACAGCAGAAGGTGACGATCAGCAGGGGAGGGCGGTGATGCTGAACCCCCTTCGCCAAAGCCCGAACCGCCGCGGCCCCTTCCGCCACCTTGCTGCCGCCTGCGTCCTCGCGATCCTTCTGCCCGGATGCCAGTCGATGGACAGCGGGGCTCTCATCACCAGCGCGGCAACGCCTGGGGTTTCCGGACCAGCGGCGAACGCCATTGCGGGCGATATGGTCAGCCGCCTTGCCGAACAGATCGGACAGGGGAAGGCGACCGTTGCGCTCAAACAGGATGGCTCTCCGTTCGGAGAGGCGCTTGAAGCAGCGTTGAAAGGTTGGGGCTATGCCGTTGCCACCGACCAAAAAACGGAAAGCAAAGCCGTCATCGTTCCGCTCGCCTATGTCATCGTGCCCCACGACGGCCAGGTGCTCGCGCGGCTTTCCACGAGCAGTGTCGAACTCGGTCGCGCCTACACAGTGACGACATCAGGTGCGACACCGGCAAGCGCACTGTCGCTGATGCGGCGCGGGTGAAGGAGAAACATCATGGTGCAGTCTCTTAAGCTTGGTGGCGCCGCGAACAGTCAGGCCGCGCCCGGCATCAAGCGGGTGAACCGTCTGCCGGTCATCGTTGTGATTGTGCTGTTGCTAGCCTTTCTCGGAATCATCTTCTTTGGCCTCGCCTCTCGCGGGCTTTACTTCGGCAAGGATAGCGGTCCGGGCACCAGTTCGGGCAATCCGGCCTCGACCTATGCCGACCAGATCAAGCGGGGCGTCACCGACGGCATTATTGGCGAGCCACAGCCGCAGACGACGTTCCAGCCGACGCCAGTCGAGACGAAGCAAGCCGAAGAGAAGGCGGCCAATCCGTTCACGCAGCCCGGAGAGACACAAGAGCAACCGCACGGATCGGAACTGGAGCCGGAAGAGGTGTGGCGGGCGCGTCTGGGCCGTGAGCAACAGGAGCAGGTTTTGCGCGAGCAGCAGCGTCAGCGGATGGCCCGCATGCAGGCGCGGGCCTCCGCCTATGACGCGCCGCTTGCCATCGATCGCGGCAAGCTGGAAGTAAGGTCGGAAAAAGATGAGAACGCCGCGTCCCGAATGACAACGACAGCCGCCACGAACGGAAGCGCGTCCGATGTGTATGCCGCAGCCTTGCGTGCCGGTCTGAACGGACAAAACGTCGATCCAAACGGACAGAGCTCCAAAGAAGACTTCTTTAATGCCGACCTCAAGGATCTCGGCTATCTGCCGAACCGCGTCGTGCCGCAGCAGTCCCTTTACGAACTGAAACGCGGCTCTGTTATTCCGGCGACATTGATAACAGGTATCAATTCGGACCTGCCAGGGCGTATTACCGCGCAAGTCAGCCAGAACGTCTATGATAGTGCGACCGGTCATCGCCTGTTGATCCCGCAGGGCACGAAACTGTTCGGCCGTTACGACAGCAAGGTGGCGTTCGGCCAAAGCCGCGTGCTCGTCGTCTGGTCAGACATCATCTTTCCGAACGGCTCGACGCTGCAGATCGGCGGCATGGCCGGCACGGACGCGCAGGGTTACAGTGGCTTCAGTGACAAGGCGAACAACCACTATCTTAAAACCTTCGGCTCGGCGGTCATGATCGCGCTGATCGGGACGGGCATCGACATGGCCGTGCCTCAGAGCTCGACGCTTGCCACGCAGGATACGGCATCCGACGCAGCAAGGCGCAATTTCGCAGAAACGTTTGGGCGAGTTGCTGATCGTACCATCCAACGGAATATGGATGTGCAGCCGACGTTGGAGATCCGACCGGGCTACAAATTCAATGTCCTCGTGGATCAGGACGTCGTATTTCCAGGCCAATATCGTTGAAGAGCGCAGATGAATGTCAACTAACTCATTCTCCTAGGCACTTGCGACGGGTAGAGGCCGCCCCCCCGCAATCTCCCTGATTTCGTGGACCAGTGATTTGTTTTTCTTAGGCTGGATGGTTCCAATCCTTTCAAGGGGAACTAATCGATTGGGAGTGTCGCCTCCTTCATTGACCTTGTGAGACAAACGCGTCCGTCGTCAACTGGTCGCGGGCGCTTCTTCGCGGGAGTGGCCCGACGAGATACCGGACAGCATCTTCGCCTGCGATGTGAAGTTCGGCACCTTTCAAGGCTCATTTAGAATTCGGGAAAGCTGCACCGTGAACTCCCGGCCAGGATTGGTCCCGATTTCAAAGCGCTCCTCATAAACCTCGAAAAACAAGTTCTGCCGCCTGCGTGATCGAGCGAGATCCGCCGAGGCCAAAGCCTTTGGTAGCTCGGCCAAGGTGACCTCGGTGCAATAAGAAGGCGCGCCACGATGCTTTCGTCGGTGGTTTTGCGGCGGCACTTGCACGGGGTGCTGCCCCGCTCGATGCCGTCCGGTTCGGCGGTGCCACGGCCGGTATCGCCGTCACACGGCGCGGAACCGCCCCCGCAATGCCCACGCTGGCCGAGATCGAGGCGGTGATGGCGGGCTGACGCTGCCCTTCCGCTGGCGCCAAAGAGAGAAAAGTTCAGGGGGCCTTTTCTAGGTCCAAGCGGCGATGGCTGCCCATACTCTGGCGGCCGCTTTCGCACGTTCGCATACTGCCGGAAACATCGAAAACTACGCGTCCGCTACAACGAATTGATGCACTGCACACCATTTATAACTTTACAAGGAAATCGTTTCCTGTGAAGTTAGCTCAACAACGACCGAAGTGAGCCAGACCTGTGACCCAACTGAAATTCGCCACCCGCCTCAATTCTTTTGCTTCGAAGCCACAGGCTGAATGGCCGGATCTTTCCGGCAAGCCAACGATGCTGCAAATGGCGACCCGTGCTGCCAAAGTCGACGGCCTGACCGATCTCGATCTCAACTATCCCGACCATGTTGCCGACGATCCGGCCATTTTGGCCCGCCAAATCGGCGATCTGGGTTTGGCGATCAATGGCTTTGCCATGCGGTATTATACGAATCCGGACTTCAAGATCGGTGCTTTCACCAATCCTGATCCGGCGGTTCGCCGCGAGGCAATCGACCTGACAAAGAAGGGCATCGACGCGACACGCGCAGCCGGAAGCAATTTGATGACGCTGTGGCTTGGCCAGGACGGCTTCGATTATGCGTTTCAGGCAGATTACCGCGCGCTGTGGCAATACGAGGTAGACGGAATTCGTGAAGTTTGCAGCCATGATCCGGACTGCCAGATCAGCATCGAATACAAGCCGAACGAACCTCGTTCCTACAGCCTGATGCCCGATGCGGCAACGACGCTGTTGGCCATCAAGGACGTCGACATGCCCAATCTCGGCGTGACGTTGGACTTCGCCCACGTGCTCTATGCCGACGAGCAGCCGGCCTTTGCTGCAGCGCTGATTGCCCGTTACAGCCGCGTTCTCGGCGTGCACCTCAATGACGGCTATGCCAAGCGCGACGACGGGTTGATGGTCGGTGCGGTGCATACCCAGCAGACGATCGAGCTGCTGCGGCAGATCCGCAAGGACGGCTACGGCGGCGCAATCTATTTCGACACGTTCCCCGATATGACCGGCCTTGATCCGGTCCACGAATGCGAGGTGAACATCCAGACCGTCAAGCGCATGCTGAAGGTTGTGGATCGCCTCGAGCAGGACAATCGCCTTTCGGGCGCGATTGACCGACAGGACGCCGTTTCAGCGCAGGCTGTCATCCAGGAACTGATGCTCGGCTGAGCCGCTTGAACGCCGAAATTCTCGACATTCGAAACCTTTGCAACCAAAGGCACGCCGAAGGCGTGTCGATCGACACCATCCGGGAGGAACCGATGAAGACCTTTTTGAAGACGACCCTGGCTGCCGGCGTCGCCGCCAGCTTCTTGTTCGGCGCTGCTTTTGCGCAGGATCTGGCGCCCCTAAATTCCGATACCGAAAAGGACCGGGTGGACTGGTCGGAACTCGAAGCCAAGCTCGGGGCGTTCCCCAAGCTTCCCGAGGGTACCAAGGCCGGCGCCGTGTCCAAGACACTAACCAACGAATACTGGCGGTCGCTTGGTGAAGGCTACGAATCTTTCGGGAAGAAGGCCGGCGTTCCCGTCACCTATCAGGCTGCGCAAAGCGAGGGAGACCAGCTCGGCCAGTTGACCATCGCCGAAGGCCTGATCACACAGGGGTATGACGTCCTGCTCGTCTCGCCCCAGACCGATGCCAACCTGCAGCCGGTCATCGAACAGGCTAAGGCCGCCAACATCCCGGTCGTCAACGTCAATGACGCGGTCATCCCGCAGGCCGAGCACTATGTCGGCAACGTCCAGCGCGATAATGGTGTGCGCGTCGCCAAGTGGTTCATTAAAAACCGCCCCGAAGGCGGCAAAGTGGCGATTGTCGAAGGTCAGGCCGGTGTCTACGCTGCCGTCCAGCGCACCGACGGCTTCAAATCGACCATCAGCGAAGGCGGCAAGTTCAAGGTCGTCGCGAGCGTTCCTGGAAACTGGGACCGCCAGACATCCTATGATGCGGCGACCAACATCCTCAACCAGCATCCCGATCTTGTAGGCTTCTATGCCAACAATGACGGCATGGCGCTCGGTATCGTGGAAGCGGTCAAGGCCGCCGGTCTTGCCGGCAAGGTCGCAGTATTCGGCACGGACGGGATTTCCGACGCCTATACCTCGATCAAGGCTGGCGAACTGACCGGAACGGTCGACAGCTTCCCGGTGCTGACAGGCGAAGTCGCGCTGGAAACGGCCCTTCGCCTCGTTGCCGGCCAGAAGCTGCCGCGCGTCGTCGCCACCCCGCAGGCCCTGATCACCGCAGACAACCTCAGCCGTTACCAGGGCGAGGGCGTCGATGTCCGCGCCGTGCTGATGGAAGACGCCAAAGCTGCCAAGTAACGAACATCCAAGCGGATGCCGTCCTCACTGGGCCGGCATCCGCATTACTGGAGGGGGTGGAATGATGACGCCGCGACTGAGATTTGAGATGATCTGCAAGAGCTTTCCCGGTGTTAACGCGCTGACGGATGTCTCATTCGACGTTGCGCCTGGCGAAATCCACGGGCTTCTCGGCGAAAACGGTGCTGGAAAGTCCACATTGCTCCGTATCCTTTCGGGCGTGTACCGCCCGACCTCGGGAACGGTCTTGGTGGATGGCCAGAGCGTGGCCTTCAAGAAGCCGATGGATGCTGGCGAGGCGGGCATCGCTATGATTCACCAGGAATTGCAGCAGGTGCCGCATTTGAGCGTCGCCCAGAACATGTTTCTTGGTCATTCATTGACCCGTATGGGCGGCTTGGTCGTGGCGCGCCGCGAGCAGGAGGCGCGCGCCGCTGAAGCCCTGTCAATGATCGATAAAAGCATCGACCCTTCAGCCCCGATCTCCTCTCTCAAGGTAGCGCAACGCCAGATCGTCGAGATCGGCCGCGCGCTGCTCGACAAGGCGAAGGTGATCGCCATGGACGAGCCGACCTCGAGCCTGACCCCGAGCGAGTTTGATCGTCTGGCTGAAGTGATCGCCAGCCTGTCGGCAAGCGGCGTCTCGATCATTTACGTCTCCCACAAGATGGATGAAGTGTTCCGCATATGCCAGCGCGCCAGCGTCATGCGCGATGGCAAGCTGGTCGGCATCGTCGATCTCAAAGCAGCGTCGGAAAAGGACGTGATCGCCATGATGGTCGGGCGTGAACTGATGCAGGAGGAACACAACTCCTTTGTCACTGATACGGTCAAGCTTGAAGCGAAGAACTTGTCCTCCGCCACGAAGATCAGCGATGTCTCGTTTACCCTGCACAAGGGCGAAGTGCTCGGCATTGCCGGTCTGGTCGGTTCCGGGCGCACGGAACTGCTGCGGCTTCTGGCGGGTGCCGATCGTCTGAGCGCCGGTTCTATCGCCATTGACGGCAAGGCTATGAGCTTTTACAGCCCCCGGGATGCGATTGCTGCCGGGATCGGCCTGGTACCGGAGGAGCGCAAGCGGGAAGGGATCATTCCCTTGCGTCCGGTCAGCACCAACATGGCACTCGCTTCGCTCGCGAGCTTTTCGTTTGGCGGCATGATCAGCACAGACAAGCTTCGCGCGACTGCGCAAGATCTGCTGAAGCGCGTCAATCTGCGGCCGTTCCAGCTCGATCGCCCCATCCGGCTGTTCAGCGGCGGCAACCAGCAGAAGGCGATCATCGCCCGCTGGCTGGCGGCGAAATCGCAGATCCTTCTGTTCGACGAGCCGACGCGCGGCATCGATGTCGGCGCCAAGTCGGAAATCTACCATCTGATCGAGGATCTCGCCCGCGAGGGCCACTCTATCATCGTCGTTTCCTCTGAACTGCCGGAAGTCATCCGGCTTTCCGACCGCGTGCTGGTCATGCGGGAAGGCCAGATAGCCGCCGACATTCCACGCGATGAACTGACCGAAAGCGCGATTGTCGCACATGCCTTTCCAGGGGCCATTCCAGGGGCGAATGCCGATGCGGCTGATGCCCGCACTGCGCGGCCCAAGTGAACCAGATAGGACACTCCATGACGCTCCCTTCGACTGACACGTCCGCGCCGGCATTCCGCCGCTTCTCGTTTTCGATCCGGGATGCCGGAACCCTGGTTGGCCTCGTCGTCATCATCGCGGTGTTCGCCACACTCGTTCCGGGCTTCCTGTCCGAGCGCAACCTCGTCAACATCCTCCAGCAGTCGAGCATCAATGCGTGCTTGGCGCTCGGCATGACGCTGGTCATTATCTCGGGCGGCATCGATCTGTCGGTCGGCCCGACGGCCGCGATCTCCGCCGTCATCACGGCGACGCTGTTGCTTGGCGGAACGCCGATCCCGCTGGCGATTCTCGCGGGTCTGGGCGTTGGCGTCGTCTGCGGTTTCATTAACGGCGCGCTAGTCGCCTATGTCGGCCTGCAGCCCTTTATCGTCACGCTCGGCACGCTCAGCACCTACCGGGCGATCGCGCTGATATACACCGGCGGCAACCCAGTTCTCGGCATTCCGCCGGGCTTCCGCTCGCTCTTCAACGGCAACCTGTTCGGCATTCCGACGCCCGTTCTGATCGTCGCCGTGGTTGCGATTGCAGCCTCCATCCTTCTCAAGAAAACGCCGATCGGCGAATATCTGATGGCTGTTGGCGGCAATGAGGAGGCGGCCTATGTCGCCGGCGTTCCGATCGCCCGCACCAAGATCACGGCCTATGTCATATCGGGCGGTCTGGCGGCGCTCGCATCGCTCATCCTGATCGGCCGTCTCGGCGCGGCCGAACCGATCCTCGGCAATCTTTGGGAGCTCGACGCAATTGCGGCTGCAGCCATCGGCGGTGCCTCGCTGATGGGCGGCAAAGGCAGTATTCTCGGCACCATTCTAGGTGCGATCATCCTTGGCGCGATGCGCAACGGTTTAACCCTGATGAATGTTCAGGCCTTCTATCAACTGCTTGCCACCGGCCTTATAATCCTCGTAGCCATGATGATTGACCGCGCGACGCGCGGGCGGGAATAGGGGACGGGGATGAACACTGAAAGCTTCGACATGAAGGCCGTGGGACCGCGCATCCGGATGATGATGCCGCTCCTGACCCCGCTCGAGGCTAAGGTCGTCGATACCGTTTTCGCCATGCGCGATTTCAGCGACGAGACGTCACTGAAACAGATCGCCGAGGATGCCGGCGTTTCTGAAGCCATGGTGGTCAAGATCACCAAGAAGCTCGGCTTCTCCGGATTCCGCGACTTTCGCTCTGCCGTCAGCCAGTACAACCGCCAGCCAACGGCGGAGATGCATAAGGAACTGTCGGTAGACGATACGTCGCTCGAAATCGTCCAGAAGGTGTTTCGCACTTCGATCCATGCGCTGGAGGAAACACTCGCCATTCTCGATATGGCGGCGTTCGACCGGGCGGCCGATCTGATCCACAAGGCCGCAACCCGCGACTTCTACGGTGTCGGCGGCTCGGCGCAGATTGCTCGTGACGTTGCCCACAAGTTCTTGCGAATCGGCGTGCGCGCCAGCGTCTTTGACGATTCACACCTGATGCTGATGTCTGCCTCGCTTCTGACAGACGGCGATATCGCCATCGGGTTTTCCCATTCCGGCAATACGACCGCCGTCATCGAGGCGATCCAGCTGGCCCGCAGGAACGGCGCGCGTACCATCGCCATTACCAATTACTATTCCTCGGCTCTTGCGCAGTCGGCCGACGTGGTCCTGTGTTCTACGGCGCAAGGCTCGCCGCTGATGGGCGAAAATGCGGCCGCGCGCATTGCCCAGCTCAACATTCTCGATGCGATTTTCGTCGCTGTCGCCCAGCGCGATTATCAGGCAGCGGAACGCAACCTCGAACGCACCATGTCCGCCGTGACATCCAAACGAAAAGATCGCCACCCATGACACCAAAACCCATCGTCACCGTTTTCGGCAGCTTGCATTACGACATCGCAGTCTTCGGCCCGGACCGGCCGCGCAAGGGAGAAACGGTAACGGGGAATTCCTGGCACCCGAAATTCGGCGGCAAGGGCGGCAATCAAGCTGTTTCGGCTGCCCGCACGGGGATCGCGACTTCCATGATCGGGGCGGTCGCGGATGATGACTTCGGTCGTTTTCTCATCTCAAATCTCGATCGCAGGAATGTTGATCGCACCTTTGTTCGACGTGATGCGTTGCAATCTACCGGCATGAGCGTCGCGATTTTCGATGCAGAGGGTGACTACGGTGCCGTGATCGTGTCTGGAAGCAACCTAACACTTGGCGACCACGATGTCCTGGCGGCTGGAGATCTGCTGAGCAGGACGACGATCCTCGTTCTTCAAAACGAGATCCCCGATGCGGCTAACGTTGCGGCGGCAAAGGCCGTCAGGCAGGCCGGTGGTCGTGTGCTGATCAATGCGGCCCCGGCTCGCATTCTGTCGAACGATCTCAAGCAGCTTATCGACATTATCGTCGTCAATGCCATCGAAGCCGAAACGCTGGCGGGAGTGCAGGTTGTTGAGACACTAGAGGGCGCGCTCGAAGCAGCCCGGAAGCTGGCGGCTATCTTCCCGGAAGTCGTGGTGACTGCCGGCGGTGCCGGTGTAGCCTATGCAAACCACGACGGCGAGGAGATCCTCATTGCGGGGATCAAGGTTAAGGTCGAAAGCACTCACGGTGCCGGAGACGAGTTCATTGGCGTCTTGGCTGCGGAACTAGCATCCGGAAAAACAATGAACGACGCGCTTACAAAGGCAAATTTTGACGCTGCAAATTTGGTTGGTACGCCAGAAACGCAGGGCCGGCGCGGAAACTGAGAGAGAACACTGGCGGCCAGTCTTAAGCGACTTAGTCTTTTGCTCCTTCGCAGACGGTCAGTGGTTGATTTTATTGTCGCGGTTGGTGCCCTTGCCGCTGGCGGCAGAAGCGGTCGCATAGTCGACGACCTCCACCTCGTCCCGGCGTCGCGGCAACGGCGGGCGATAGCATCCAGTCCTACGCGATGCCGCGCGCCGGACCCTAGGTGAGCACCCTGTTCAGCAAACGCAATGGCGGTCGCGGCGCCGGTGCCGCTCAAGATGCGCCGGTGATGACCAACTGGGTCTCGCGGGTGGCATGCTTGGCTCCTTTCGTCACCTCCGCTCTTGACTCACCTAAACGTTTAGGTACCATCATAAACGTTTAGGTTATCTAACCGAGGTTGCCTAAACGTTTAGGAGGAGATTAGGTGAGAAAGTCAACTCTGCGCGACGTGAGCCGTGCTACCGGCCTGTCGATCTTCACAGTATCGAAAGCCCTGAACGGCGCCGATAGCGTTTCCGAGCTCAGCCGCGAGCAGGTTCTGAAGGCCGCAAGGGAGCTTGGCTATATTCCGAACCGCGCCGCTCAGGAATTGCGCAAGGCAAGCCGCGATTCCATCGCGGTGGTCACGGCCAGCACCTCCAACTCCTATTACCTGGACTTGATGGCGGGCATCCAACAGATGCTCCAGCCGTCCGACTGGACGGTCGTCGTGGGCGATGTCGCGGTCAACGGCGCATACGATCCCGCGCTTGAGGACCGGATGATCCGCAGGTTGATCGAATCGCGCACGGCGGGAGTGATCTCGACGCTTCGGCTGAGTTCCGACAATACCCAGTTGCTTGAGCGTTGGGGCGTGCCGCTGGTCTTCGTCGACTCCTCGCCGCCGGAGGACAAGCCTTCGCTGCCAAGCGTCACCACCGACAATTACAATGCCAGCCTCATGGTGGGAGAGCATCTTGCCGGCCACGGCTACAAGCGCTGGCTCTTCCTCGTCTATCCGTCGAAATGGACCAGCCGCTTCGATCGTGAACGCGGGATCCGCGATGCGGCGCGTCTTCACGGTACCCATGTCGAGGTCATCGAAAGCGAGAACGATCCGGCATCCGCCTCGGCTGCCTTGGCGGATTATCTGGCGGCGCAGGGTCGCCTGCCGGATGTGCTGATCACAGGCAACACGCCCCTGCTTCTTGGCGCAATGACCCTCATCCGGGAAAGAGCAGTCCGCATTCCCGACGACATGGCTCTGATCGGTTTCGACGAGTTCGCCTGGGCGCCGCTCATCGATCCGCCGGTCACCGTGCTGAACGAGCGCAGCGAGGAGATCGGCCGCGTCGCAGCGCGCACGCTTGCGGCGATCATCAGACGTCAAGCCGAGGCGGAGGCGCGCGGCCAGCCGGCCAATCCGCAATATCTGCCGGAATATCGGCAGCAGGTTCCCGCGGCACTCGTCGTGCGCCGCTCCTGCGGCTGTGGAGGCGGTCCTCATCCATTCGCCGCCAGGGAGGCCTCTCGCTAGGTAGGCGGCGCGGATGGGCCGCCAGGAAAACCGCGGTGAAGGTCGCGGATCAGACAAGAGGAGCGGTGGCGTCACCTCACGGCGGCACTCGGCAGAAGGAGGAGAATGCAATGATATCTCTCAACTATTCGCGTCATCTGGGTTCCGTCGCAATCGGGGCATGCCTGGCTTTGGGGCTGTGCCTTCCAGCCAACGCCCAATCTTCGAAAAAGATCGAAAGCATCGGCCTGATGGTTCAGGACATGTCCAATCCGTTCTTTTCGGCGATGGACCGTGGCGCGAAGCGGGCGGCCCAGGCGATCGGCGCGAAGGTCAACACCCAGGACGCCCAGCTCGACCTTGCCAACCAGAACACGCAGATCGATGCGTTCATCCAGCAGGGTGTCAGCCTGATCGTCATTTCGGCCGTCGATGAGGCGGGTATCGAGCCTGCCATCGCTCGCGCGAAGGAAGCCGGCATCGTCGTAATCGCGGTCGATACGCCGGCAAAAGGCGCCGATGCCGTGGTGATGACGGATGCCGTTCAGGCTGGAGAGAAGTCTTGCGACTATCTCTTCACGAAGCTCGGGGGCAAGGGCAACGTGCTCCTGGTCGATGGCACGCCTATCCAGACCATCATCGACAGGATCAACGGCTGCAAGAACGTCGCCAAGAAGTATCCCGGCATCAAGATCGTCGGCCAGCAGGCTTCCAAGAACGACCGTGCGTCCGGCCTCATGGTGACGACCGACATGCTAACCGCCAACCCTGACGTCAAAGGAATTTTCGGGATGAACGATCCGTCGGCGCTCGGCGCCGTGCTCGCGGTCGAGCAGGCCGGCAAGGCGAGCGAGATTGTCGTGACCGGTGTCGACGGCAGCCCGGAAGGCGTAGCTGAGCTCAAGCGTGAGGGTTCGCCGTTCATTGGCACGGCTACCCAGAACCCCAGAGCCATGGTCGAGCAGGCCGTCAAGATCGCCCAGGAGATGCTGAACGGAAAGCCGCCGGAGGAGAAGACCATTCTCATCCCGAGCGAGCTCGTCACACGGGACAACGTGAACCAGTATCCCGGCTGGTAATCTGAACCATCGACAGCATCAAAGATGCGAGAGGGACGGTCATCCCTCTCGCATGTCAAGAGGCGTCAAGATGACGACAAACTCCAAGCAGCCTTTGCTGAGGCTCGAAGCTGTCAGCAAGCGCTTCGGCGCAACGCAAGCCCTCGACAATGTTCAGTTCGAACTTCGCGCCGGAGAGGTGCACGCGCTGATGGGCGAGAACGGAGCGGGCAAATCCACGCTGATGAAGATCCTCGCCGGCAATATCCAGCGCGACGGCGGGAGGATCGTGCTGGACGGTCAGGAGGTGGAGATTCGGTCGCCCCGGGACGCAAAGTCCCTCGGCATCGCGATCATCCACCAGGAATTGAACACCGTTCCGGCCATGACGGTTGCGGAAAACCTGTCGCTCGGCAACGAGCCGCGGACGCGGTTCGGCATGCTCGACAGGCGTCGTGCCCTCGAAGACGCGCGCAGCAAACTGAACCGGATCGGTGCCAACATCGATCCACGGCGCCCTCTCGGCTCCCTGAGCGTTGGAATGCAGCAGATGGTCGAGATCGCCCGTGCCGTCAGCGAAGATGCGCGCGTTCTCGTGCTCGACGAACCGACGGCCGCGCTGTCTCGCGGCGAGGCGCTGCAGCTCTACGAGATCATCCGGCAGATGCGGTCGGCCGGCGTCGGCCTCATCTACATATCGCATCGCATGGAAGAGGTCTGGCAGCTTGCCGACCGCGTCACCGTCTTTCGTGACGGCACGTTTGTCGGAACCAGCGAGATGGACAGGATCACGCCGCAGGACGTGGTGCGCATGATGGTGGGGCGGGCAGTCGCCGATCTTTACGATCATTCCGCCCGCGCGCCGGGCGAGGTCGTGCTCGACGTAGCCGGCTTGGCTGGTGGGGCCATCGGGCCGGTCGATTTCAAAGTACGCGCCGGCGAAGTCGTCGCGATGGCTGGCTTGATCGGATCGGGACGGACCGAGGTCGGCCGGCTCGTTTTCGGTGCCGTTCGGCGAAGCGCTGGCACGGTACGCATAAAGGGGCGGGAGAGCCGCCCGGCCGACCCTTTCGAAGCGATCGCGGACGGCATCGGCATGGTGCCGGAGAACCGCAAGGAACAGGGGCTGTTCCTCGACCATTCCGTCGAAAGCAACATCGCCATCAGCTCGCTCGATCAGTTCACGACCGCGGGCGTGGTTCGCCGCGGCGAAGCGCGCCAGGCGGCGATCAAGCAGATGAAGCGGCTGAGGTTGCGCCTCAACGCGCTCGAACTGCCGGTGAAGGCTCTCTCGGGCGGCAACCAGCAGAAGGCGGCGCTGGCGCGCTGGCTCCTGCGCGATTCCGAGGTCCTCATTCTCGATGAGCCCACCCGCGGGGTCGATATCGGCGCGAAACGTGAAATCTACGAATTGATCGACGACCTGGCGAGAGCCGGCAAGGCGATCCTCGTCATTTCCTCCGACCTGCCGGAAGCCATCGGGATCAGCGACCGCATCCTTGTAATGCGGGAAGGCCGCATCGTCCACGAACTGCCCTCGGCCGGCGCGTCGGAGGAGGAAGTGATGCTGCATGCCACCGGCGCGTCATCAAGACCAGAACATGAGGGAGCGAGGCAATGAACCCCGAAAAAACCTCCAAGACCGCTTTGCGGCCGGATACGCTCGAGAAGGAACCGTTCGACTTCGCGAAATGGTGGGATCGGGTCGGTATTCTCGTCGTTCTTCTGGCGCTCGTCGCCCTGATGGCGTTGATCGCACCGAACTTTGCGCGCGTAGATAATTTTCTGAACATCGCGCGCGCCATTTCCGTCAATGCCATTCTGGCCGCGGGGCTCACCCTGATCATCCTGACGGCGGGCATCGATCTTTCGGTCGGGTCCATCGTCGCCGTCTCGGGCGTGGTTTCCGTTCTGGCCGCAATGGCGGGCGTTCCTGCGCCGGCTGCGGTTATCGCCGGCATGGCGGCGGGCGCCCTGTGCGGGCTCGTCAACGGCGCACTGACGGCCTATCTGGCCCTTGCGCCCTTCATCGTGACGCTTGGAACCATGACGTTCCTGAGAGGACTTGCCTATACCATGACGGCAGGCCAGCCGATCGTTGCCAGCGATCTTAATTTCAAAACGCTTGGTAACGGCTATCTTGCGGGCGTGCCGGTTCCCGTCATCGTCATGTTGATCGTTTATGCCGTGATCTGGTTCATCCTGGAGCGGACCCGTTACGGCCGCCATGTCTATGCCGTCGGCGGCAATGCGGAGGCGGCCGAGCTCGCCGGTGTCAGGGTCAAGCGAGTGATCACCTCGGTCTACGTCATAGCAGGCGCTTGTGCCGGCCTTGCGGGTGTGATCTTTGCCGCACGCGTGATCTCGGCGCAGCCCACGGCCGGCACCGGCTACGAGCTCGACGCGATCGCAGCCGTTGTGTTGGGCGGCACCAGTCTGGCCGGCGGCCGGGGCCGGATCGTCGGCACGCTGATCGGTTCCGTCATCCTTGGCGTCTTGAGCACGGGTCTCATTTTGATGAACGTGCCCTTCTTCACGCAGCTACTGATCAAGGGGATCGTCATCATCCTCGCGGTCGCAATCGATAGCCTCAAGCGGCGCCAGTTCATCTTCTCGCGCATTTTCAAACGGTAGGGACCAGGCCCAGGCCTCCCCACGAAAGAGGCAGATCCGGCGCCGGCCGATGCTGCCCAAGGAGTTCGATTCATGTCTTTCATCATTGATATCAAAGACCCGCTGGCTGCGCCCAGAACCCACGAACCGCTCGTCTTCCAGGTCGATGCCGATCTGCCGGAAAGCCTTTGGTGGGCGACGGACGAGAACGGGAAGCCGGTCGTATGCCAGAGGCTGGCGGCGGCATCCGGCGATGGCCGGACGAGTTTCGTGGCGAGCGTCAGCTTTTGCGGCTCGGCCCGGCTGACTCTCGACAAACCGGTCTCGACGGCGGAGGCGGATGACCTCAAGGGGATCACCGCTCTTGAAGGCCGTGAAGAGGATTGCTTCGTCAGGCTCGATACCGGCGCATTCGATCTGGAGCTATGCTCGGGAACGGCGAAGGGTCTTGGTTCGTCGAAATGGGGAATTCGTCATTTTCGATCGAAGGCCGACGGGTTCGAGCTGCTGCCGTCTGGAAATAACGCGATCGGGGGCTTCTATGGGCCCTTCTTCACGCCGGAAAACGGGCTGATCAATCCACCCGAGCATACCATCGTGCGGATCGAGACCATCGAGCAAGGGCCCATCCTCCATCACTATCGGATGTATGGAACGATCCCCGACGGCCTGCTGGACGAACTGAAAGGCAAGGCATTCTCGATCGATTGGCATTTCACCTATGGAAGCCCTTTTTTCCAGCGACGCTACCTGGTCGACGATTTCTCGACCGTCATCAACGGCCGCTCGGTAACCAACAGGATAACGGTCGGCGACGAATTCGAAGGCGGTCCCGGCGAGCTCGTGTTCGACCGGTTCGCGGCCTATGGCGGCACCCGGTATCGGGCCGGCGACCCCTATGCCGGCGAGCTGGTGGCGATGGTTGCCGAGACCGTCGCCAATTCCACGAGCAGGGGCGGGAAGCTCCAAGAGTTCCGCTCTGAGCTTTCCGACATCGAGTCCGCGCATTGGGATCTCTACTGGCGGCTGTTCTGTACCTGGGAAAACGTACTGCCGGAGCATGAAATCCGCGAGCGCCTGGCGCGCGTGAGGGCGGCCTCACATGTCAAGGCGGATCTCAATGATCGGCCCTGGATACTGACGGAAGAAGCGGTCGATGTCTCGGCTGTGCCGCACGAGACGATCTTTCCAGGTCCGGCGACGAAGACGGTCGAGTATCATGAACCGTCGGGACGGGCGATGGTCTGGTGGACCTCGGCCGCGTCTGGCGCCTTCCAGGTCGTTCAGCGCCGTCAATCCGGGTGGGTCAACTGGGGAACCAATGGCGAGAACGAATGCCCCGAACTTCCGGTCGGGGTGGATATCAAGACGGCTTATGGTCGCTTCGCCGATCGTTGGGCGGTGATCGCGGATCAACTTGAGACGCCCCCGATCATAGCGGTATCGCGGATATCGTGAAATCCACCCGACAAGTCGTCCGACGCAGGAGCATGCGAAGACGTTTGAGCTCATAAGCTCGGCAGGACAAAGGCGTGTGGAAGCGGTGATGATCGAGGGGGGCATACGGAGGGGTTAAGCACTCTCTCGGGCTATGAGGCTCCCGATGAAGAGGTGATTGATATCCTGCTCATCCGGATCGGCCAGGACTTTGACCAGGTATTCCGCCATGTCTGCTAGAGGCTGGCGATAAGTCGTGAGGCGATAGTTGGGGTTGTCGGCCTGGGGAACGTCATCGAAGCCGGTAATGGCAATATCGCCAGGGATCGAGAGACCCAAGGCATACCGAACCGCATCGCTTGCGCCCATCGCGAGGGCGTCGTTCTCGCATACCAGCACATCCGGCAGGTCTTCCCGCGCACAGTTGCTCAAACGCTCCGTCACGACTTTGCCGGCCAAGGCCGGATCGTATGTCTGAACAGTCACCAATTCCGGCTCAACCCCGAAATGCGTTGTCCAGTATGAGAAAAAGGTTTCCTTCCGCAGGAGATGCGCCGAATAGGTCTGCGGTCCGGCGACAAAAAGCGGACGTTGATATCCGCGTTGATGAACGTATCTCGCGAGTTCGGTCATCGCCCCCACATCATCGACCGCGATCGAGATCGTATTCGAGTGCTCCGAGCTGCGAGCAAAGATGATCAGCTTGCGAAACCGGCGCGCGTGAAGCGCGGTTTCAAGCACTTCATCGTCGAATTGCAAGCCGATCAGGATGACCGCGTCCACGCGTCTTTGGCTGGCATTCAACAAAGCATGGCCGGCGTCATCCCGATCCAGGGTATTGACCAGCAGTATATCCCATCCCTCGCGCCGCAAGATCCGGGTCAGGCATTCCATCATAACCAGTTTGTGGGGGTTGGCGAAGTCGTCGATCAGCAGCGCTATCAGGTTCGACCGGTCCGAGGCCAGACTTGCGGCACGCAGGTCTGGTACGTAGCCCAGCCGCTCGGCGGCAATCATCACCTTTTCGAGACTTTTACGGGAGATCGAGGCTTCCTTGCGGAAGGCACGGTTGACCGTCCACCGCGACACACCAGCAGCGGCAGCGACATCGTCCGCAGTCACGTTCGCAAATTCAAGCTTTTTCCCGTCCGGCATCCTCATCTCCCGATCCTCCTCGATAGGATCGCGCTTTATTGATAGCGCGAATATCGGCCAGTCCAATAAAAAAATTGCTCCCGCGAGCAAAAAATTCTTGCTCGCGAGAGCAAAATTAAAGATAGTCCCTCCAAGGCGGCGGCAGGCCCGCTTGTTGGGAGGATATCAGTGCTTAGAATTGGATTGCTCGGGGCGGGCCGGATTGGCCGTGTGCACGCCATCAATATTGCCGGTCATGCCAGGAGCGAGTTGATCGCAGTCTCGGACGTAAATGAAGAGGCGGCGCGTTTCCTGGCCGACTCCTACGGTGCGAAGGTCCTGAGCTCCGACGAAATCCTCATGGATGCCTCTATCGATGCCGTGCTGATCGCTACGTCCACCGATACCCATTCGGACCTGATTGAAAGGGCGACGGCCGCCGGCAAGGCAGTGCTTTGCGAAAAGCCGGTGGATCTTTCCCTGCAGCGGGCCAAGGCATGCCTGGCCATGGCATCGGCAACCGGCGTGCCAGTCATGATCGGCTTCAACCGCCGTTTCGATCCGAATTTCGCAGGAGTCAAGGCGACCCTGGAGGCTGGCGGGATCGGCAAGCCGGAACTGCTATCGATCACGTCATTCGATCCCTCGCCGCCACCCGTCAGCTACGTCAAGGTGTCCGGCGGCCTGTTCCGCGACATGATGATCCACGACTTCGATATGGCGAATTTCCTCATGGGCGATGCGCCCAAAGCCGTTCATGCGGTCGGAACCTCGATCGTCGATCCTGAAATCGGAGCAGCCGGCGACGTCGATACCGCCGTCGTGACGCTGACATATGCCGACGGGCGCATCGCCGTCATCAAGAACAGCCGCCGTGCCGTCTATGGCTATGACCAGCGCGTCGAACTGCTGGGCTCGGAGGGACTGCTTTCGGCGGGGAATGTCCTCGAGCACACCGTTTCCAAGGCGACGAAGACCGGCGTTACGAGCGCCAAGCCCGAGTTCTTCTTCCTTGAACGATACATGCGCGCCTATGCGGCGGAATGGGATGCCTTCGTGCGTGCCGTCCTCGACGGCACCCGTATTCCGGTCACGCTGAAGGACGGTGTTGCAGCTCTGGTAATGGCCGAAGCGGCAACGCAATCGGCGGCATCCGGACAGCCGGTTTCCTTGGCATTCTGAAGGATTAGATGGCGCGGGCCATCCGCAAACATTGCCGAGTGCACGGGAGGTGCCGTCGCCGGCTTTCAATTCCGGCCTATTGGGCCGGATGAGTGGGCGTCGAGGAGTGGCGCCGATGGCAATCTTAACTGGGAGGTTAGCATGAAGAAACTATTCGCATCCGTCACGGTTGCCGGCATCATGGCCATGGCCGCGCCGGCGTTCGCAATTGACATTATCGTCGTGGCGCATGGCCAGGCGAACGATCCGTTCTGGTCGGTGGTCAAGAACGGCGTCGAGAAGGCGGCCAAGGACACCGGTGCAAATGTCGAGTTCCGTTCGCCGGAAACCTTCGACATGGTCCAGATGGGCCAGATGATCGACGCCGCCGTAAACCAGGAGCCGGACGGCCTCGTCGTCTCCATTCCGGACGGCGACGCGCTTGGTCCGGCGATCAAACGTGCGGTCGATGCGGGCATTCCGGTCATCTCGATGAATTCCGGTTCCGACGTCGCGCACAAGCTGGGCGCGCTTCTGCATGTCGGCCAGTCGGAGTTCGACGCCGGCAAGGCCGCCGGCGCCAAGCTCGCTGAAATGGGTGGCACCAAGGGCATCTGCGTCAACCAGGAAGTCGGCAATGTCGCGCTCGACCTTCGTTGCAAGGGCTTTACCGAAGGCTTTGGCAAGCCTGTTGCCGTCATCCCCACGCAGAATGATCCAGCGGAAGTCGAATCCAAAGTTCGCGCGGCGCTCGAATCCGATCCAGCCGTCGATACTGTGCTGGGCCTCGGTGCTTCCCTGGTTGGCGAGCCCGCGGTTAAGGCCGTTCAGGCGCTGGGCCGCGACAACGTCCTGGTCGCTAGCTTCGACCTGTCTGCTGGTTTTCTGAAGGACGTCGCCGACGGCAAGGCCGCTTTCGCAATCGACCAGCAGCAGTTCCTCCAAGGCTATCTGCCTGTCGCATTCCTCGCCTTGAAAGCCCAGTACGGCCTCGTTCCGGGTGGCGACGTACCCTCTGGACCGAACCTCGTGACCAAGGAGAGCGCCGCCAAGGTGATTGATTTGTCCGCTCAGGGCATCCGCTAAGAAAAAGTGGCCGGGAGGCATGTGGGTAGGGCCGCCCGGCCATCGCCAAGAGGAGGAAAACCATGTCGATTGAAACGCTGACGCAAACGGATGAGCGGATCAAATCCGAGTCCTTTGCCACCAAACTCATGAAACGACCGGAATTGGGGGCAATCGGGGGCGTGGTCCTCGTCACACTTTTCTTTCTCGCCACTGCGGATCGGACAATGTTCACCCTGTCCGGCATAATGAATTTCATGACCCCGGCGGCCCAGCTCGGCATTCTTGGCATCGCCGCCGCCATGCTAATGATTGGTGGAGAGTTCGATCTCTCCATCGGGTCGATGGTAGCGTTCTCCGGCATGCTCTTTGGTGCTTTTACCGTCAATGTCGGTATGCCGCTCATTCTTGCCATCCCGCTCACCATGACGTTTGCCGCCATGCTTGGCGCAGCCAATGGCCTGATCGTCATCCGAACAGGTCTGCCGTCGTTTATCGTGACGTTGGCTGGATTGTTCATACTGCGCGGCGCGACGCTGGTTGGTCTCAAGGTCCTGACCGGCGGGGCTACGCAGCTTCGCGGAATCAGGGAAGCCATCGGCGAAGATTTTCTCACGCCGATCTTTTCCGGCGACGCCTTCGGGTTTGTGTTCAGATGGCTCGCCGAGGCCGGTCTTGTGGAGAGCTTCAAGTCCGGCGTGCCCAAGGTGCCTGGCATTCCGGTGGAAATCATCTGGTTTGTCCTCTTCGCCGTGATCGCCACCTACGTCCTGTTGCGAACTCCGGTTGGCAACTGGATCTTCGCCACGGGCGGCGATTCTCTTGCTGCGCAGAATTCCGGCGTTCCTGTCCGAAACGTCAAGATCGCGCTCTTCATGCTCACAGCCGTCGCTGCCGCCCTCGTTGCCATCATCACGGTCATCGACGCCGGTTCGACCGATGCCCGTCGCGGCTTCATGAAGGAATTCGAGGCGATCATCACGGCGGTCATCGGCGGCTGCCTGCTGACCGGGGGCTACGGCTCGGCAATCGGCGCCTTCTTCGGTGCGATTATCTTCGGCATGGTGACGATCGGTCTTACCTATACGAAATTCGACCAGGACTGGTTTCAGATCTTCCTTGGCGCAATGCTGCTGCTCGCCGTGATCTTCAACAACGTCATCCGCCGACGTGTGACCGGAGAGCGCTGACATGACCGCACCGATCATCCACATGGAAAATATCAAGAAGCACTATGGCAATGTCATTGCGCTGAACGGGGTAACCTTCGACGTCAGAGCGGGCGAATGCCACTGCCTTCTCGGCGACAACGGCGCCGGCAAGTCGACCTTCATCAAGACCATGTCGGGCGTGCACAAGCCGACGGAAGGTTCGATCACCTTCGAGGGCCGGCCCCTGTCATTCGAGAGCCCGCGCGATGCGATGGAAGCCGGCATTGCCACGGTGTTCCAAGATCTCGCGATGATCCCGCTGATGTCGGTCACGCGCAACTTCTTCATGGGGCGCGAGCCGACCAAGGGGTGGGGGCCGTTCAAACGCTTCGACATCGACAAGGCCAATGAGATCACCATGGCGGAGATGCGCAAGATGGGCATCAACCTGCGGGCTCCGGATCAGGCGGTCGGCACGCTGTCCGGCGGCGAGCGGCAGACGGTGGCGATCGCCCGCGCCGTCTATTTTGGCGCCAAGGTGCTGATCCTCGACGAGCCGACCTCCGCGCTCGGCGTCCGGCAGACCTCCAATGTGCTCGCCACCATCAACCGAGTGCGTGCCCAAGGCATTGGTGTCGTCTTCATTTCGCACAACGTCCGTCATGCCATGGCGGTCGGCGACCGCTTCACCGTGCTCAACCGGGGCCAGACGCTGGGGACTGCAAGGAAGGGCGAAATCAATGCCGCTCAATTGCAGGATCTGATGGCCGGCGGCCAGGAACTCGCCGAGCTGGAAGGCTCGCTAGGCGGGACGATCTGAGGGTTGCAGGGGCGGTCGATACGCCGCCCCGCCATGCTTAAACCGGGGATGAAAATGTCGTCTTCAATGCCGCAGACAGAACTTGGAATCGCCCTGATCGGCACGGGCTTCATGGGCAAGTGCCATGCCATGGCTTGGCGCAATGTCGCCGCCGTTTTCGGCGGCGCGCATCCCAGGCTCGAGATTCTTTCGGACGTCACCGAGGACGGTGCGGGGCGGTTCTCCCGGCAGTTCGGATTTGCACGGTCGACCGCCCGCTGGGAGGAGGCGGTTTCCGACCCGAAGGTCGATGTGGTTTCGATCACCGCGCCAAACGGGATGCACCGGCCGATGGCTGAAGCGGCGCTGAAAGCCGGCAAGCACGTCTGGTTGGAGAAGCCGATGGCTCTGACGCTCGAAGACGCCGAGGCTATGGCCGAAACGGCCGCCGCCCATTCGGGGCAGGTGACCATGCTTGGCTACAACTACCTGAGAAGTCCGGCATTCCAGGCTGCACGGAACATGGTTCGCGACAGAGCGATCGGCAAGCCGGTCGCCTTTCGCGGGGTCTATGACGAGGACTATTCCGCTGATCCACTCCTCCCGTGGTCCTGGCGGATGACTCGCGAGGGCGGCGGTCTGGGGGCGCTCGGTGACCTCGGCTGCCACCTTGTGAGCCATATGCTGGCGCTGATGGGGCCGGTGGCGGAAGTCGTCGCCCAGACCCAGATCGCCGTTCCCTCGCGCCCTTCGCCCGATGGGGCGAAGCGGGTGGAGAACGAGGACAGTGCGCTCGCGCTTTTGCGCTTTACCTCCGGCGCGCAGGGCTCGTTCGCCACCTCGCGGGTGGCGCGTGGGCGCAAGTGCAGACTGCAGTGGGAGCTGCACGGTACGGACGGAACGATCGTGTTCGATCAGGAGAACATGAACGAACTCTGGGTGTATCGCGCGGGAGATGACGGATTCGTCCGCCACCTGACAGGCCCTGCGCAACCGGATTTCTCAGTCTTCTGCCCGGCGCCGGGCCACAATTTCGGTTTCAATGAGCAGAAAGTCATCGAGGCACGCGATCTCCTGACGGCGATTGCCGGCGGTCCGAACGCGGGTCCCGATTTCGCCCATGGACTGGAGATCGAGAGGATTATTCACGCGATGGCTGCCTCGAACGGTACAGCGATCCGGCTCGGGAGGTAATAAAGTGACCAAGGTACTCGATGTCATCACCATCGGCCGCGCCGGCGTCGATCTCTACGGCGCCCAGATCGGCGGGCGCCTGGAGGATATGGGCTCCTTCGAGAAATATATCGGCGGTTCGCCCACCAATATTGCCTGCGGCAGTGCCCGGCTCGGCTTGAAGACGGCGCTGATCAGCCGGGTCGGTGACGAGCATATGGGGCGCTTCATCCTCGAACAGCTTGCCCGGGAAGGCGTCTCGACGGAAGGGGTGAAGATCGACCCGGAACGGCTGACCGCGCTCGTTATCCTCGGTATTCGCGACGACACGCAATTCCCGCTGATATTCTATCGTGAGAACTGCGCCGACATGGCGCTTTGCGAAGACGACATCGACGAGGCCTTCATCTCTTCGGCGCGTGCCGTCGTCGTCACCGGCACCCATCTCAGCCATCCGCGCACGGAGGCCGCCGTCGTCAAGGCGCTGGAACTGGCACGCAAGCACGGGCTGCGCACGGCGCTCGACATCGACTATCGGCCCAATCTCTGGGGAGTTGCCGGGCATGGCGACGGCGAAAGCCGCTTCGTCGAGAGCGCGAAGGTGACAGCACGGCTTCAGGCTTCGCTCCACTATTTCGACCTGATCGTCGGGACGGAAGAAGAATTCCACATCGCCGGCGGATCGACCGACACGCTTGCCGCGCTCGGCGCGGTGCGGGCGGTGAGCAAAGCGACGCTGGTCTGCAAGCGCGGCCCGCTGGGCGCGGTGGCCTTCCAGGATGCCATCCCCGACAGCCTCGACAAGGGCCAGACGGGGCAGGGCTTCCCGATCGAGGTGTTCAACGTGCTGGGGGCAGGAGACGGTTTCTTTTCCGGTCTGCTGCGCGGCTGGATGACGGGAGAGGACTGGCCGACCTCTCTCAAATACGCCAATGCCTGTGGTGCCTTCGCGGTCAGCCGGCATGGCTGTACGCCGGCCTATCCAAGCTTCGAGGAACTGCAGTTCTTCCTGAAGCGCGGCGTGGTTCGCCCGGATCTGCGCAACGATGCCGAACTCGAACAGCTTCACTGGTCCACAACGCGTCATACGCGGGTCAACGGCGACTGGTCGACCATGCGGGTTTTCGCCTTCGACCATCGGATGCAGCTGGAACAGATGGACGGGTTCACACTGCCCAAGGGCGCGGCGTTCAAGCAGCTTTGCCTCAATGCGGCGCTTCGCGTCCAGGCGGGCCGCGGCGGCTACGGCATCCTCTGCGACAATCGCATCGGCCGGTCCGCGCTGCATCGGGCGTCCGGCACGGGTCTCTGGATCGGGCGACCGGCGGAATGGCCCGGTTCGCGACCGCTAGCCCTGGAGCCTGAACTTGGGCTCGATTGCGGAACGCTCGGCGAATGGGCGGGCGAGGACGTGGTGAAGGTACTCTGCTTTTGCCACCCGGACGACGACAAGCAAACGCGGGCGGCTCAGGAAGCGACCGTGAAGCGATTGTTCGAGGCCGCGCGGCGCAACCGGCTGGAGTTCCTGCTGGAGATCATTCCTTCCAAGGTCGGCACTACCGACGAAACGACCGTCGCAACGCTGATCCATCAGTTCTATGCGGCGGGAATCTATCCCGACTGGTGGAAGCTGGAGCCGATGACCTCGCGCAAAGGCTGGGCCAATGCGATCGCGGCCATCGAGGAACACGACCGGCACACGCGAGGTATCGTCGTGCTCGGACTGGATGCGCCGGAGGAGGAACTGGCGGCGAGCTTCGAGATCGCGGCGGGCTTTGATCTCGTCAAGGGGTTTGCCGTCGGGCGGACGATCTTCGGCGATG
Organism: Neorhizobium sp. S3-V5DH; assembly: GCF_004343065.1. Taxonomy (NCBI): domain Bacteria; kingdom Pseudomonadati; phylum Pseudomonadota; class Alphaproteobacteria; order Hyphomicrobiales; family Rhizobiaceae; genus Neorhizobium; species Neorhizobium sp. S3-V5DH. The sequence goes on along the minus strand of NZ_SMCL01000013.1, from coordinate 104,675 downwards.
TGGCGCGTCGCTGGTTTGCCGGCGAACTCGCCGATGCTGCGGCGGTGGACGAAATGGCGACGCGTTATGCCCGGCTATGCGGCATCTGGGACGCGGCGCGGGTGAAGGCACGGGAGGCAGCATGAACACGGTAAGACTGACGACGGCGCAGGCCATGGTGAAATGGCTTGCCGCGCAGATGACGGAAGAACGGGAACGTTTCGTCGACGGTGTGTGGGCGATATTCGGCCATGGCAATGTCGCAGGTCTCGGCGAGGCACTGCAGAAGGCCGGCAACGGGCTGCCGACCTGGCGCGGCCAGAACGAGCAGACCATGGCGCATGCAGCCATCGCCTATGCCAAGGCGAAGAAGCGCCGGCAGGTGCAGGCGGTGACGTCCTCGATCGGGCCGGGCGCAACCAATATGGTGACGGCGGCGGCGCTGGCCCATGTAAACCGTCTTCCGGTTCTCTTCATTCCCGGCGACGTTTTTGCCAACCGGCGGCCGGACCCAGTTCTGCAGCAGATCGAGGATTTCGACGACGGTACCGTTTCCGCCAATGACTGCTTCCGTCCGGTGAGCCGTTATTTCGACCGCATTACCCGGCCCGAGCAATTGCTGACGGCACTGCCGCGGGCCTTGCGCGTCATGACCGACCCGGCGAATTGTGGACCGGTGACGCTTTCGTTTTGCCAGGACGTTCAGGCCGAGGCGCACGACTGGCCGGAAGAGTTCTTCGAGTCAAAGATCTGGCGCATTCGCCGGCCTGTTCCCGACGCACGGGACGTGGAGGATGTGGCGGCTCTGATCAGGGCGGCAAAGAATCCGGTGATCGTAGCTGGCGGCGGCGTCATCTATAGCGGCGCGGAAAAGGACCTCGCGGAGTTTGCCACGAGGCATGCCATTCCGGTGATCGAGACGCAGGCCGGCAAGTCGGCGCTGGCGCAAAACCATCCAATGAACTTCGGTGCGGCCGGCGTCGACGGTTCGGCCGCCGCCAATGCGCTGGCCCGCAAGGCTGATCTCGTCATCGGCATCGGAACACGTTTCCAGGATTTCACCACCGGTTCGTGGTCGCTGTTTCAGGCAAAAGACCGGCGGTTGGTGTCGATCAACGTGCAGGCCTACGACGCGGACAAGCATGGAGCGTTGGGGCTCGTCGCCGACGCAAAGGTCGCGCTCGGGGCACTCAGCGAACATCTCGGCCAACATAGAGCGCCGGCGCCGGACGTGACATTGCGTTCCGAATGGCTTGCTGCCGTGGATCGCCATTGCGCGGCTCCTTCGGGCGAGGATCTGCCGACAGATGCGCAGGTCATCGGTGCCGTGCAGCGCGCGACCGGAGAAAATGCGATCGCCATGTGCGCTGCCGGTACCATGCCCGGCGCGCTCAAACTGCTCTGGCAGCCGAGCCAGGGCGGCTACCACATGGAATACGGCTATTCCTGCATGGGCTACGAGATTGCCGGCGCCATGGGCCTGAAGCTCGCGCGGCCGGACCGCGAGGTGATCTGCTTCGTTGGCGACGGTTCCTACATGATGGCCAATTCCGAACTGGCGACGGCGGTGATGCGCAAGGTGCCGTTCACTGTCGTTTTGACCGACAATCGCGGTTACGGCTGCATTAACCGCCTGCAGCAAGGCACGGGCGGCGAAGCGTTCAACAATCTCTACAGGGATTGCAATGTCGAGCAGCAGCCCGAGATCGATTTCGTCGCGCATGCCGCCTCCATGGGAGCGCACGCGGTGAAGGCGAAGAATATCGCGGATCTCGAAGCGCAGGTCGCCGCCGCCCGCGGGCGCGACATTCCGACCGTGATTGTCGTTGACAGCGACCCGACCAACGGACCGGGTTTCGGCGATGCCGGGAACTGGTGGGATGTTGCCGTGCCAGAAGTGGGAACGACGGACAAATTGAAACAGGCCTATGCGCGCTACCTCGAAGGGGCGGCGGGGCAAAGACTCGTGAATTGAGGACAACACATGATTCGCTTCGGCACCAATCCCATTGCCTGGGCCAACGACGACGATCAGACGCTGGGCGCGCATATCCCGACCGAGCAGATTCTGCGTGAGGCCGCGGAAATCGGTTTCGACGGAATCGAAAACGGTCATCGCTGGCCAGACAATCCAGAGGAACTGAAGCAGTTGCTCGGCTCGCATGGCCTCGCTTTCGTGTCCGGCTGGTTTTCGCTGAACCTGCTGACGCAATCCGTCGAGGACGAAAAGAAGGCGATCCAGCCGCATCTCGACAAGCTGAAACATAACGGCTGCAAGGTGTGCATTGCCTGCGAGACTTCCAACAGCGTCCAGGGGTTGCAAGTGCCGCTGTCGGAAAGCCCGGTGCTGACGCCGGAAGAGATGAAGGCCTTCGGAGCCAAGGTCGAGGACCTCGCCGCCTTCACCGCCAGCCAGGGTATCAGGCTGGTCTATCACCACCACATGGGAACGGTGGTCGAAACGCCTGAGGGGATTGATGCCTTCTTGAAGGCGACCGGACCGGAAACGCGTCTTCTCTTTGATGCCGGGCATTGCTATTTCGGTGGCAACGGCAAGGATCCGACGCCGGTTCTGGCGAAGTATGTCGATCGGGTCAGCCATTTCCATGCCAAGAACGTGCGGCCGGCAGTGATGCGACAGGTTCGGGAGACCGGCATGTCCTTCATGGACGGCGTGCGAGCCGGTGTCTTTACCGTTCCTGGCGACGAGGACGGCGGGATCGATTTTGCGCCACTCCTGAACATCCTCAAGGCTGCCGGCTATGACGGCTGGATCGTGATCGAGGCAGAGCAGGATCCGGAGGTCCGCAAGCCGTTCAAATACCAGTCGCTCGGTCTCAGGACCCTGAAATCCGCCGCTGCCCATGTCGGCCTGGTCTGACGCAAGAGCGAGGAGGAATCCCATGCCCAATCTGCTCCATCGCCCCTTCGGCTCCCATGGCAAGGTGCACGAGATCACGCCCGCTTCGGCCGGCTGGCGCTATGTCGGCTTTTCGCTCTATCGCCTTCGTGCGGGGGATCGCGCCGCAGAGACGACCGGAGAGCGCGAAGTCATCCTTGTGATGGTTGAAGGCAAGGCGGCGGTCCGCGGCGCCGGAAACGACTGGGACGTGCTCGGCGGACGCATGAGCGTCTTCGAGAAGAGCCCGCCGCATTGCCTCTATCTGCCAAACGGCTGCGACTGGGAGGCCATGGCCGAAACGGATTGTGTGATCGCGGTCTGTTCCGCGCCCGGCAAATGCGGGCACGAGGCGCGCAAGATCGGACCGGACGGCATCACGCTTACGCAGCGCGGTGAGGGCACCAATACCCGCTACATCAACAACATTGCCATGGAGAACGAGGACTACTGCGACTCTCTTCTGGTAACTGAGGTATTTGCGCCTGCGGGCCACTGGTCGAGCTATCCGAGCCATCGTCACGACGAGGACGATTTCCCGCGCTTAACCTATCTCGAGGAAACCTATTATCACCGGCTGAACCCGGCCGATGGTTTCGGCATCCAGCGGGTTTACACCGACGACCTGCAACTGAACGAGACCATGGCCGTACACGACGGCGATGTCGTTTGCGTGCCGCGCGGGCACCATCCCTGCGGAGCCCCTTACGGGTTCGAAATGTACTATCTCAACGTCATGGCCGGCCCCTTGCGGAAGTGGCGTTTCGTTGCCGCACCTCATGTCCAGCACCTGATGCGCTGAGCAAGGCGCCCTTATCTTCGGGAAATGAAAATGGAACAGCCGTTCACCCTTGCCGCCTGCGCCGAAATGCTGTGGCGCGACAGACCGATAGAGTGGCGCTGCGCGCGCCTGAACGAAATGGGCTTCGAAGTGGGCCTTTGGAACTGGCCGGATCACGATCTGGGAGCACTGGAAAGATCGGGGGCCACCTTCTCGATCATGAACGGCTATCTCACGGGACGGCTTGCCGATGATGAAGGCGCCGACGAACTCCTGCGCTCTGCGCGCGAAACAGCGCAGATCGGCAAGCGGCTCGGTGTGGCGCGGCTAAATCTGCACGGAACGGGGCTGGGCGAGGGCGGCTTGCCGGCCCGGCCTTGCGAGGTGACGACAGGCCGCATGTGGCTGAAGGCGCGCGATACGCTTGCCCGCATCGCGGACATGGCGGAGGAGGAGAACGTTGTCTTCACGCTGGAAAACCTCAACCTTCCAGTCGACCATCCGGGCACACCGTTCGGCCGCGCCGAGGACACGCTGGCGCTGGTTTCGTCCGTCAATCATCCACGGCTTGCGCTCAATCTCGACCTCTACCATGTCCAGATCGGCGAGGGGAATTTGATCGAAACCTGTAGGGCTTGCCTGCCATGGATCGGCGAGGTGCAAGTGGCCGACGTGCCCGGACGCTGCGAGCCGGGTACAGGCGAAATAAACTATTTGGCTATCGCGCGAGCGCTCCATGAGATGGGTTACCGCGGCCCAGTTGGGCTCGAGGCCTTTGCCAAGGTCAATCCGGAAGCCGCGCTGGAGGCGTTTAGGACTGCCTTTACCATCTCATGAACGAGCTGACAAAGTCAGATTTAGAGGTGTCCTCAAATGGGAGCAATGGATTACAAGGTCGGTGCATCCAGTGACGCCTGGCGGGACGCCGAGCGCTTCATTCAGCCCGCGCAGATTGGATCCTCCGCCAATTCTGTGCGGAGTGAACTGATGCGGTGGATGTCCCTCGGCGCCATGGAAGCTGGTGGCTGTCTTCCCGGAAGTGGTGGTGACTGCCGGTGGTGCCGGTGCAGCCTATGCAAACCACGACGGGGAGGAGATCCTCATTGCAGGGGTCAAGGTTAAGGTCGAAAGCACACACGGCGCCGGCGACGAGTTCATCGGCGTCCTGGCTGCGGAACTAGCATCCAGGAAAACGATGAACGACGCCTTTACAAGGGAAGATATTGACGGTGCGAAACTGGTTGGCACGCCAGAAACGCAGCTTCGGGGTGGAAACTGAGATGGAACGTTGGCAGCCAGGTTTACAAGCGACTTAGTCTTTGCTCCTTCGCACGCGTTCAGCGCTTGATCTTTATTGTCGCGGTTGGTGCCTAGCCGCGATTTATGGATCAAGGGACCTCATGGTATGACGCAAAATTGGGCTGGGTAGCTTCCCGATCGATTGTGCGTTCTGCTTTGCCTTGTGGGGTCAGATTGGCGGCTGAAATCCCCTGCTGAGAACACCAATTGGAGTCTCGACTCAATTTTGAGGGTTTGGCTTATAAAGACGAGTGATGAAAAGGGCTAATATTATTCAAAGTTGCTCGGGCTCACTCCGAACTGCTGTCTAAAGCGTGATGAGAAGTGCGCCTGACTGACAAAGCCACAGCTGTATCCAATCTCGCCCAGGTTGACCGGCTGGTTTGAAGCCCCTGCTTGTCGCAACATCCGGCAGGCCTCCATCAGCCTCATCTCCATCACGACGTCGCCAAAAGTCGGATCCGATTTTGCTCGGTTTACCGATCTCGCACACGGCGATGGCAGGTGTTGCCGATCACCAGGATTATCTCAACGGCACGACATTTGCGTTGGAGCGGCAGGGGGCGTTCTTGGACGCCAGATCAAGCCCGCCATAGTCGACTTTGACGTCCTGTCGCCTGAAAGTGGTCGCGTCGCCATCAACAGCCTCGTCGATGCCAAGGTACACGCGATGTCGACGGCATTCACCTTCACGCCGATTCCGCTGGCGGATGCTTCCGCCAATTACAAGGCGCCGTTCCTGTGGGGCCTGACCCAGCGCGCCATGCCCGAAGCGCTGTTCAGGAACCCGGAAAAGTACCGTCATATCTTCCAGACGGACCCGTCCGAAGTCCATTAAGGCTACACCCTTCCGATGTTCCTTCAGACCATGCAGGACAAGGGTGTATGGAAGCCGAAGAACAACGGCGTCCTTATCGTTCAGGAACAGATTGCCTACAACCAGACGATCTCGAAATGCCTGCAGCAGGCGCTGCCGAAGAGTAAGTTCGAACTCGCCGGCATCACCGACATCCAGTACCCCGTACAGGGCTGGGGTCTGATCATTCAGGACATCAAGAAGATCGGCGCCGGCTGTTGCAGGGCGTTCGCTGCGTCGCCTGCCGCATGCAGAGTTGAGGCAAGCGCGCGGCAGGGCGAGAGTTTTCAGGTTTGGCTCAATATCGCTGCCGCCGAATAATGATCTCGGCACTTCGATGAGCAAACAATGACAGACGGGCTGGGCTTTCACCTCGACGACCGGGATGTCGCTCGTCATCTGTCCGCGGAGAAGAAGTCATGGCAATTCGCGGTAAGCGACGCGATCGGAAGAATAAGAACCGAGCCACAGGGTTTGGCCGACAGGAAGACCAACTGATGTTCCTCCGTATTTCGGGCTTTCAGCGCCCTTGGCCAGAGGTTTCAGGGACAGGCTGTTCGGGTCCAGGTAAGAGACATGATATCCAGACAAGCAAGGAGCACCCTCGGCAGTCGGAGGGCAAAGGTCTGTTCTGGGACCAGCAACAACCAGCTTTTCGCCGACCCAATGAATATTGTCCGGCACACCACCAGGAATTTTGATAGTGTCCAGTTGCGTGGCGGGGGAAGTATTGCTGAGCTTTGTTACTCCCTCTTGGCTGGTGACATATAAAGCCGACCCATCGGAGGACACCTCGATACCATTGTTGCCAGTCCGTTCGGTCCCAGGCATAATCTTGAATATGGCGGTCTCGGGTGTCCACTTGTAGATTGCTCCCGTCGGCTTGCCTGCCCACAAATCTTCCATCGTGTTGTCCGGGTGAAGCATAACAGTGGCATAGACGGCTCCGTCAGGTCCCGAAGCGACGCTGTTAGCGACAAGCCTATCTGGCATGGGAACACAGCCCTGCCACGAAAGCATGGGCTCTTCCCCTGTCATATCGATATCAAAGACCTCGATGGCCTCACGTTCGCGTCCAATATTCATTTTCTCAAGGGGTTCACTGCCCCCATGATTGACCGCGTAGAGCGTGACGTGGCCATTACCGTTGTCCCGGGCGTGGAGACCATGAAGCTGCAGTTCATCGGACGGTGCCTGTGATGGGCACATGTCGAACGGGGCCGTGGCGCTAGACGCGGCAGGCGCAATCCATCTTTTCCACTCCTTCTTATCCGCATCAATCAGGTGCAGCCCACTTCCAGGGGCCATTCCACTTGCTACAATCCAGCGCTCTCCCGGCAAGCTGATCAGGTCCTCCGGCACCTGAATGCCGCAGAGGAACTGCAGATCGCCAGTTGGCGCACATTCGTCCGCGACTGCCGGTTCGGCTCCAAGGGAAAACCAACCAATCATTATTGCCGCGATTGCAGCGCTGCTAGTTTTTAAATGCATGACGTTACTCCGTTAGTTTAATTCTGGATACTGTTGTCGATGACGTGGTTCTCCAAGGGCCTCACTATGTGGCGCATCGGGGAAGGATTTCACCTCGTCCAGATCACGTCTTGCCCGCGCGGCGGCTTCCCGGAGAGCGGTGTTTTGGGCCGGTGGTAACAATCCTATCCTCACTGTCTCGCGGCCCACGCAGCCAGTGTCAGCATAGGGCCAATTTGAATCATTGGAACTTCGGCGCCTATTTCGCCCTCCGGGCCCGGCAAGTCGCGGACGAACAAAAACGTGGCTCGCTCTCCTGCCTGCGCGTCCCGCACCTGGCTGTCGAAGTTAGAATAGTACCTTGGGCGCCATGCCCAAGTTGAGAGCCGTAGCCGTCTCCAAAGTGCATACCGATGATTATCTGTCTGACCATTTCCATTTCCTGCCTTTACCAGAAAGGCCTACCCTGTTCATTGACCAGAACCTACATTATATGGAGACAGTCTCCACATAACTGGAGATATACGGAGAGTCTCTCCGTATTGCAAGGGACTTGATTGCCATGACGTCATCACGGCCTCTCCGCCGACCTCGAAAAGATGCTCAGCTTAATCGCGCCCATATTCTTGAAGTGGCGCGGCAGGCCTTCCGACGTGATGGCGTTGATGTGTCAATGGACGCTCTTGCAAAACAGGCCGGTGTCGGCCCAGGAACGCTTTATCGTCATTTTCGCACCAAGGAGGACCTTCTAGCCTCATTGTTGGCAAGCCATCACGAAGGTCTTGAACGAATGCGCGCGGCTATAGAGGCGGAGGAAGGCCATGCCGGTATTGCGCTGGAGCGCTGGATTGACGCGCTTGGCGATTGGATGCGGGGCTACGAGGGCCTGCCGGAACCGCTGCGAGCAGCATGTCGCGTTGACTCAGCACTGACGGCGACTTGCCAAGGCGTGATTGAAACAACCGACAAGTTTGTGCGTGCGGCACAAGATGAGGGGCTGGCGCGGCAATCAATCACGGGGCGCGATATCTTTCTTGGGGCTTTGGCTATCGCATGGGCAGGTGGAGAGCGAGCGGCGGACGAGAACACCGGCAACACATTGCGCGACCTTCTGAAGCACGGTTGGGGAACAACTACCGCGGTCGCGAACGACTGATCGTCGAGAGCCGGACACATGATGGAAGGAAGTTCCGCATGCTCAACATCATCGATGAATACACCGGGCGTGCATGGCCATCAGGATCGATCGGAAGCTGAACTCGACCGCCGTGGTCAACGTCTTGACCTGTGGCGTTGGAATTGACCTCAGCCCGCATGTCTCGCGAGAGACGCGCAATCCATCACGCTCGGCAACCTCTCGGCCACGCCGATGTCGGCCGACCGCTGTCACGCGCGGAACCCAAGGTATGAGACCAGATCAGCTTGCCGGTAACCAGGTCAATCGCGCTGAGATAGCCGTAGGGTGGCTGCTGACACGGCACGCCGAGCGGCGACATGAACGGCGCGGGCTTGACGGCATAGGGCGTCCCCTTCTGCACGGCCGCGCCACCGACCTCTTCACTCTTCGCATCAGCGCCCAATGGCTTCAACCCATCGGCGTCTGCCTCTTTCCGCGTGATCAGCTGGCTGTAATTGGCAAGCTTCGCCGAGTTCACGACCATGACGCCATGATCCAGGTCGATCGACGCGCCGCCCCAATCGGACCCGCCAACATAGCCGGGCGATTGGATCCACGGCGTCAGGCCGGGCGGCGTCATGTTGCCAAACGAGTATGGCTGTGGCCGCCAGCGCAATGCCGGCAAGAACGTAATAAGGCGACCCGCCCAGAGCGGACAGCCACCCACCCCCCGAACAGAAGGGCGAGTGCAATCAGCCCCAGGACGACCGCATAGATGCGCGTGGAAACGAAAGGCGATCGGGAGCTTGCCATCATATCAATCTTCTCACTCTTGGCTAATTTGGTTTGCTGGTGGACAATCGCGGTATTCTAGGGCCTGCATGTTCACGCGCGCCGACGATGAAGACAGGCAGGGAGGCGATCGTGGCTTGCGAGCGCTACATCTACGAAAGCGGGAACTTCGTTGTGGGCTTCCAGACCCTCTGACGTGGCGGAGCGCAAACTCGGCACCCGTTGGATCCGGGTCGATGCAGCGTCTACTCGGGTGGGGAGGGTCGCGGGTCCTCGGGGTTCATCGCCTCGGCGATCAGCTGGACCGAACGCAGTCGCGCCTGATGGTCGTAGACGTCGGAGACGATCATCACCTCGTCGACCGAAGTCTCGGCAGCGAACGCTTGCAACCCTGTGCGGACGGTATCTGCGGAACCGACGACCGAGCGCGCGAGCATGTGCATCGCCTGCGCCTTTTCATGCGGCGACCAGTAGGTTTCGATATCGTCGATGGGCGGCCTGCTTAATCCGCGACGTCCACTGAAAATGTCGGCGAAGGACATCTGCTGGGTGGTCGCGAGCCGCTTCGCTTCCGCGTCGGTGTCGGCAGCGATGACGTTGATGCCGGCCATGGCGCAAGGGCGGTCGAGCTGCTCGGACGGCTTGAAGCGGCTGCGGTAGATCTCCAGCGCAGGCAGCAGGGTGTCGGGCTGAAAATGGGACGCGAAGGCGTAAGGCAGGCCGAGTTCGGCCGCCAGCGTCGCCCCGAAAGTGCTCGACCCCAATATCCAGAGGGGCACGTTGGTGCCGGCCGCCGGTACGGCGATGATGCGCTGGTCAGGGCCGGCAGGCGCAAGGAACGCCTGGAGTTCCATCACATCCTGCGGAAAGCGGTCCGAGGCCTCCGGAGAGCGCCGCATCGCCCGCACGGCAATCTGATCGGTACCCGGTGCGCGGCCCAGTCCAAGATCGATGCGTCCGGGATAAAGCCGTTCGAGCGTGCCGAACTGCTCGGCAATGATGTATGGAGCGTGGTTCGGCAGCATGATGCCACCGGCGCCAACGCGGATCGACTTCGTGCCGCCGGCAATGTGAGCGACGACGATCGACGTGGCGGCGCTGGCGACCCCCTCCATGTTATGGTGCTCAGCCACCCATACACGGCTGTAGCCCCATTCCTCCGCATGGGATGCAAGGTCTCTCGCATTGTTGAGAGCCATTGCGGCGGGGGTGTCCTGCGTAACGCGGACAAGTTCCAGCAGCGAGAGCGTGGTCATTTCGCGTCCTTTAGGGCAGCGGAACGCTCGATCGCATCGACCGTCTCGTGCAGCGTAACAGCATCTCGGAAGCTGGGCGCCAGGCGCGTGCCCGAGCGGATATCCTGCGCTACCAGGGCGTAGAGCCGGGCGACATTGCGCGCGACCGAACTGTCCGGCCAGCCTTCATAGGCCGAAGCAGGCGGTGTCAGCGGTGCGAGTGCGCTTGCCTTGCCATTGGCGCCTCTGATCGACAGCTGCACAACCTGGCTGTGCCCCGTGGCGCCGGTCACCTGGATATCGCCTTCGGTGCCGTTAATCTCCCACAGCAGGTTGGTCCCGCGAGACATGCCTCCGCGATAATGGATCGAGAACGCCGCCCCGCTTTCGAGAGCGCCGTGGACAAGGACCTGGTCATGGGACGTGTTGGGGATCGTCTCGCCGGTATCGGTCACATGCGCGGTTTTACGACGCGTGATCATTCGTGCGGACAGGTCCCCGAAGCCGCCCAGCACCTCCCGCACTCCAGCAAGTGTGTGGCCGAGCGGGATAGTGAGAAGCGTTGCGCCATTGCTCCGGTCGTAAAGATAGGCGTGCGCGGCATCGGTTTCCCCGCCCCATTCACCGCCACTGCCCACCAGGGTCGTCGAAAGCACCTCTCCGACATAGCCGTCGGCGATGAGTTGGCGCAGATACTCGATTTCCGGTGCGACGCGCATCTGCGTGCCGACCGCCGCCACCAGCCCTTTCGCCTCGGCCAGATCCGCCAACTCACGCGCCTCGGCGAGACCGTTACCTAGCGGCCACTCACAATAGACGTGCTTCCCGGCGTTCAGCGCAGCCGTCACCAGGTTGCGATGATACGGCACTTTCACGGTGACGACGACGAGGTCGACCTCGGGAGAATTGACCAACGCCTGCGCATTCTCAAACGCATATGGCAGTCCGAAAGCATCGGCAGCCTTCCGTGCGCTGGCAAGACTGGTGTTCGCAACGCCGACCACTGCGTAGTCGTTCGGCAAGGCCTTGAGCGCCGGGATGTGGGCGGTGGCTGCCCAATGAAGGCCGGGATTGAGGCCAATGAACCCGACGCGGATTGGCTTGTTAGTCATAAAGTGCTCCAGGTGCTCTTCCAGTTGAGAGATTTAGTCGATCCTTTGAAGACAGGCCTGTTGCAGTTACTACCTTTGGTTCACCGCGCGCGAATGTCCTATCTCCAGACGGGCGCCAAGTTTGCTGTTTTTGCCACAAACCTACATGTAAATGGCGCTGTTCAAAGCGACGAGGAAGGTCCGGGCTGGTGGTCGCGTCCCCGGGCCGTTCCTGTATCACTGCAACTGCGAGGTCGCGGCGCTTCGGAAGTCGGTGGTTCTTGGCTGCCGCCAGCGCGGCTGCCATCTCCTCGTACCGTAGGTCCGTGCAATAGGCAGGGCGCCCGGCTGCTGGCGCCATGAGGCTGCCAGGCTTCCAGCGTCGAACGCGTCGAAACCTGTTGTTTCAACCAGCGCCATAGCGACCGATTTCTTGTCAGCATCGTCACCGGCAACCGGGAGAGCGATCCGCCCGGGCTCAGAGGCAGGACGTCCCTTCTCAGCGAGCGTCATGGTCAGTGCCGCTTTCCAGGCCTTGATGATGGGACGCTTGATCTGCTCGCTAATCCAGACCGCCTCCGGCATGCCGGCATCGACCTTGGAAATCGCCCCGTTGCGGAACGGGTAACGGTTGGACGTGTCTATAGCCAGAACATTCTCTGGAACGTTGGCGAACAAGCCGCCGAGGTCATGATATCTCGAGAAGAGGATCGACAGAATAATGGCGTCAACGCCGATTACTGCGTCTTCCTTCGTCACAGCCGTCGCTCCGACGTCTGAGGCGAGGTCACGAAGCGACTTAGGCCCCTCGGAGTTCGCAAGCTTAATGTGGTGGCCTGCAGCCGAGAGCTTGCGCGCGAGGGTTGATCCGATGTTTCCGGCGCCGATGATACCGATCTTCATCACCATACCTTGTTATTCGTTGGCAAATAAGATCATTCCCAATGAGATGGCTGATGTGCTGCGAAGAATAGGTATAGCTATCTGTTATGGCAAGAACCTACTTAAAAGTGGGTAATAGACCTAAAGGTAAGTATAACTCAAGAACGGGACTGGCGTTGCGATGATCCCAGGCAACAATCGATCTGGGCGGCGGCGACCAGGGATGCGCTGCGTGTGCTGGAAGAGAAACGGAAGATCGTCATCATCTGCCAACTGTTCGGCGCAAAGGCCTCTCCGCTATTCGGAACTGGAGAAGCGTGTCGAGGGCGTGAACCAAAAGATGCTCATACAGCAGCTAAAAGGGCTTGAGACTGATGGTCTCGTCCCGAGGACGGTTTACCTCCAGTTCCGCCGAGGATGTGCCCTGAGCGGGATGGGAGTTGCGCTGGGGCCGTCTACGGCGAAACTCATTAACTCGGCCTTTATGCGACGAGATTCCCACGATGCGGCTTCTCACCAGCCAGTCTCAGGTAGCGCCGATCATGTTGCTGCCGCCGCAAGTTGATTGTCGTTGTAAGGTGGAACCCTGCTCTCTTCCGAAGGTCGCTGCTACAGCGGCACTACAGCTCTTCCTATTACGGTGGGACTTTGAGAGACTGAAGTTCAAGCTGGTTTCCTCTTCGAGGCGACTGCGACCGTCGTCCAGAATTGCTCCGCCAACTCGGTCATGCGGGTTCTGGATCGAATTAGAACGATCTTGACGGGTACCATCCACTCTTCGCTGCCGGCGATGGCAAGCTTTCCTTCTGGCTTCAACTCGGAATTCGCAAGGCTGAGCGGTATCCATGCGACGCCTTTTCCATCAATTGCCAGTGCCTTCAAAACCATTGCCAGGTGAGAGGTGAATACGCGAGACAAATGCAATTCTCTCCCAACGGGCCTCAGGTTGGAGGCCAGTATCCGGCCCATCCCCGATTTTTCGTCGAACGACACATGAGGCACCGGGGTCTCGGGTGTGCCCGGAAGCGAATGGATAGGCGCTCCGCCTTCTCCTCTTTGGGCGACCGGGACAAGCACGTCGCTAGCCAATTCAAGGTGCTTGAAGTCGGCTTCATGCAGGCGAATTTCGCTGTTTGGGTGGAAGTGGCAGAGGAGAAACTGTGCCCTTCCTTCCGCCATCATCTTTTCGCACTCATTCATATTGTCCGAAAGAAGCCTGATTGGTACCGTGGCTATCGACGAGCCTAGACTTTGCACCCATCCCGGAAAAAAGGTGAAGGACAGAGCGTGGGTCGCCGCAAACGTCAGGGTAGCAGTGGCAGAACGTTCCTGGCCTAAGTCATGGCTCGCCTTCTCAATTCTCTGAAGAATATCTTTTGCGGCATCCAGCATAATTTCACCCGCAGGCGTAATCCTGAGGCGGTGGGTCGATCGATCGATTAGGACGGACCCGCTCCACTCTTCAAGAGCCTTGATGCGACGGCCAAAAGCGGGCTGGGTGATATTCCGCATCTCCGCCGCCCTCGAAAAATTGAGGGTATCGGCGAGAGCTCGCAGATCCAGAAGCCAGGCAGTATCCATTTCATCCCCTCACTTACGGCACCAATTGAAGCCGAAACGGCATTAGACCGTCAATCGCTTGTTAGCGAATGTTGATTTGAGGAGTGCCGTTGTTGGAGACAACGGCAAATGGAGGAAGAAATGAAGACACTATCAATTATAGCGGCCTTTACGCTGTCCGTCACCTCGGCAATTGCTGCCGATTACCCGGAACGCAATATATTTATGATCGTTCCCTACGCAGCGGGTGGGCCGACCGACACAATCGCTCGACTGACCGCAGACGCCATGTCGAAGTCGCTCGGCAAGCAGATTGTCGTAGAGAACGTCGCCGGCGCAGGCGGAACGATCGGCGCCCGCCGCGTCGCGGACGCGGATCCGGACGGTTACACGATCCTCGTCCATCACATCGGCATGGCGACGGCTCCGGCCCTTTACCGGCAGCTGCCTTACAAGCCGATGGAGGCGTTCGAGCCGATCGGACTTGTCAGTGACGCTGCGATGACAGTCATCGCGCGCAAGGAGTTCCCTGCCGAGACATTTCAGGAACTTGTCGCGTACATCAAGCAGAACGGTAACAAGGTCACCTATGCCCACGCCGGGATTGGCGCTGCGTCCCATCTCTGCGGTACATTGTTCATGTCAACCATTGGAACCCAGATGACGACCGTTCCCTACAAGGGGAACGGCCCGATCATGACGGATTTGCTCGGCGGGCAGATCGATATGACTTGTGATCAGGCAACGAATACCGTTGGGCCGATTTCGCAAAAGCAGGTCAAAGCCTACGCGATTACCAGTGAAGCGCGGGCTGCCACGCTGCCCGACGTGCCGACGACGACAGAGGCCGGTTTGCCTGAATTCCAAGTCGGCGTCTGGCATGGCGTATACGCGCCCAAGGGCACTCCGAAGGACGTCCTGGACAAGTTGACGTCGGCGCTCCAAGCCGCAATGGACGACGGTACCTTGAAAGAACGCTTCGCCCAGATCGCCACCATGCCCGCGACGAAAGAGCAGGCGACCCAGGAAGCGCTTCGTACCAAGCTCGATTCCGAAATCAAGCGGTGGGATCCCATCATCAAGGCTGCTGGCCAGTTCGCAGATTAACGGTGGTGGTTCGGCTGGGGCAAGCGCCCCGGCCGAACGGAGGTCTTTCCATGGATATCAAGAACATCGCCGCTTCCGGCACGCTGCTGGCTGTCGGGATCGGGTTCGGCATTTCATCAATATTCACAATGGACGTCGGATCGGCGCTCAGAATGGGGCCGGGCTATTTCCCCCTGATACTATCGATCGTCATCACGGTGATCGGGGTTGCCATTGGCATCAAGGCGCTCACCCAGACGGAAACGTTTCGCCCGCAGATCGCACCCCTGCGAGCGCTGGCCGCGATCATCGTGGCGCCGATCCTGTTTGGCCTGACCGTCCGTGGCCTGGGGTTCGTTCCGGCGGTGGCGCTCACCACACTGTCTGCCGCATCGGCGGCGGGAGGGCAGAAGCCGCTGGTCGTTCTTGCCATCACTCTCGGCATCACCGTCTTCTGCCTCGGCGTCTTCTATTATGGACTTGGGCTGCCCGTCCGTCTTATCGGCCCCTGGCTGGGAGCGTAGGCCATGATGGACCTCATCGGAAATCTCGGGCTCGGCCTGAGCGCGGCTCTGACGCCCTATAACATTCTCTTCTGCTTCGTAGGAACGCTGCTTGGAACGCTGGTCGGCGTTCTCCCGGGGATCGGCCCGACGGCAACGATCGCCATGCTCCTGCCGATCACCCTGTCGCTCTCGCCCGAAACATCCCTGATCATGCTGGCCGGCATCTACTACGGCGCACAGTATGGCGGCTCGACGACGGCGATCCTCATCAATCTGCCGGGCGAATCCTCGTCGGCCGTGACGGCTCTGGACGGATACCAGATGGCACGGCAGGGGAGAGCAGGGCCGGCGCTTGCCGCCGCCGCGCTGAGTTCCTTCTTTGCCGGCACGATCGCGACCGTGGTTGTGGCCGCCCTCGCACCGCCCTTGACCTCGATCGCGTTGAAATTCGGCTCACCCGAATACTTCGGTCTGATGGTGCTTGGTCTTGCCGCCTCAATCGTGCTTGCGCGCGGGTCGGTGCTGAAGACGATTGCCATGGTATCGATGGGACTCGTCTTCGGACTTGTGGGAACAGACATCAATACGGGGGCGATGCGTTTTACGCTTGGTCGGCCGGAATTGGCGGACGGATTGAATTTCGTGGCCGTTGCGGTCGGTCTCTTCGGGATCGCCGAAATCCTGCGAAATCTGGAGACGACGATCGAGCGAACCGCAGTCGTCAAGCGGGTTGTGGGCCTCTGGCCAACGCGCGCGGATCTAAAGGCAATGGTGGGGCCCGCGTTTCGGGGTACGCTGCTCGGCTCCGCCCTCGGCGTTCTACCAGGCGGCGGGGCAATCCTGGCGTCTTTCGCGTCCTATGCACTCGAGAAGAAAATCTCCAAGACGCCGGAGCGCTTCGGCAGCGGGGCGATCGAGGGCGTCGCCGGACCAGAGGCCGCAAACAATGCAGGGGCCCAGACGTCGTTCATACCGATGCTGACGCTCGGCGTGCCTGCCAACCCGGTCATGGCCCTCATGATCGGCGCAATGATCATCCAGGGCATCGTGCCCGGACCACAGGTGGCGACCACTCAGCCAGCGTTGTTCTGGGGCCTGATTGCCTCGATGTGGATTGGCAACCTGCTTCTCGTCATCCTCAATCTGCCGTTGATCGGTCTCTGGGTCAAACTTCTGACAGTTCCCTACACGGTGCTTTTTCCGGCGATCCTCGCCTTTGCCTCCATCGGCGTCTACAGCGTGAATTCCAATACGTTCGATCTCTATGTGATGGCGGCTTTTGGCGTGTTTGGCTACGCGTTGTCGAAACTTGATTTCGAGCCGGCTCCCATGCTGCTGGGGTTTGTCCTCGGTCCCCTGCTGGAGGAACATCTTCGCAGGGCGATGACGATATCGCACGGCGACATCTCCGTCTTCGTCACCCGGCCCATTAGCGCAGGGCTTCTGACCGTCGCCCTTCTGGTGCTGGTCATCGCTTTTCTTCCCAACATCGCGAGACGTCGCAATCAGGTCTTTGTCGAGGAAGACTGATCCAACTGGAGCATACCGTGGAAAACAGAACCAACCGCGTACACAAAATTGCCTCTATCGCTGGGGATGGGATCGGGAAAGAGGTAGTCCCCGAGGGCATCCGGGTCCTCGAAGCGGCATCGAAAAAGTTTGGCTTCGAACTCCAGATCGACAGCTTCGACTTCGCCTCCTGCGACTACTACGTGAAGCACGGGCAGATGATGCCGGAGGACTGGAAGGCGCAGATTGGTAGTCACGACGCCATCTTCTTCGGGGCCGTCGGCTGGCCCGAGCTTGTGCCGGACCATATTTCGCTCTGGGGCTCGCTCATCCAGTTCCGGCGCGAGTTCGACCAGTATGTCAGTCTGAGGCCCGTGCGGTTGATGCCCGGCGTGACGTCGCCTCTCGCCGGCCGCGGCCCAGGCGATATCGACTTCTATGTCGTCCGGGAAAACACCGAAGGTGAATATTCGTCGATCGGCGGGCGCATCTTTCCGGGAACGGAGCGGGAAACGGTTCTCCAGGAAACGGTGATGACGCGGATCGGCGTCGATAGGATCCTGAAGTTCGCCTTCGATCTCGCTCAAAACCGTCCGCGCAAACGACTGACGTCCGCGACCAAGTCGAATGGCATCTCCATCTCGATGCCCTATTGGGACGAGCGGGTCGAGGAAATGGCCAAGTCCTATCCAGATGTCGCCTGGGACAAATACCATATTGATATTCTCTGCGCCCATTTCGTGCTCAACCCGGACCGCTTCGACGTGGTCGTCGCATCGAACCTGTTCGGCGACATCCTTTCGGATCTTGGACCCGCCTGCACGGGTACAATTGGCATCGCCCCTTCGGGCAATATCAACCCGGAGCGAAAATTCCCGTCCCTGTTCGAACCCGTCCACGGATCAGCCCCTGACATTGCCGGGCAGGGGATTGCAAATCCCATCGGCCAGATCTGGTCGGCGGCAATGATGCTGGATCATCTGGGAGAGCATGAAGCTAGCGCCGCCATCATGGCCGGGATCGAGTCGGTTCTCGCCGATCGGAGGCTTCGAACACGCGACCTGGGTGGGGACGCGGACACCGTCACTTGCGGAGAGGCGGTTGCGCAAGCGATCCGATGACATGCTCAGCTGTGGTCTCGTAGCGGATGCAGCGCGATGAAGCCCAAATGGGCATCGCTACGCTTATGCATGGCGTCGAGGCCAAACAACCGAAATGGGAGAAATCTGCGTTTTAACAAACCATTCCAGCCGTAACATTAGTCTCGCAACCTAAACCATAATGCCCAAATGGCACTAATTCAAATCGGCACGGCATTGGAACGGCTGTTCTCGCTCTACTATCAAAGCACCAGTCGGCCCCGCCCGATGGCTGCGGAGGTGCAGCAGAGACTATAAGGAGGAGGTCAATATGGCACGACGGTTGCTAGGACAGCTTTATATACAGGTACTCATCGGGATCGGCATTGGCATCGTCGTCGGGCTCGTGTTTCCGGACCTCGCGACGAAGCTCCAGCCGCTCGCGGACGGCTTCATCAAGCTCATCAAGATGCTCCTTGCACCCGTTATCTTCGCGACGGTCGTGCTCGGCATCGCGAAGATGGGTGACATCAAGGAAGTCGGAAAGACAGGCGCCCGCGCTCTAATCTACTTCGAGGTCGTCTCGACCATCGCCCTCGTGCTTGGCCTGATCGTCGTCAACATCATGCAGCCGGGCGTCGGCATGAATATCGACGCCAACACCCTCGACGCCGGCGCCATCTCGCAATACCAGCAGACCGCGCAGACGCAGGGCGGCTTCGTCGAGTTCGTAATGAACATCATCCCGACTACGATGGTCGATGCCTTCGCCAAGGGTGCGATGCTGCAGGTCATCCTTCTGGC
The DNA here is from genome assembly GCF_004343065.1 of Neorhizobium sp. S3-V5DH. Classification (NCBI taxonomy): domain Bacteria; kingdom Pseudomonadati; phylum Pseudomonadota; class Alphaproteobacteria; order Hyphomicrobiales; family Rhizobiaceae; genus Neorhizobium; species Neorhizobium sp. S3-V5DH. The sequence goes on along the minus strand of NZ_SMCL01000013.1, from coordinate 85,730 downwards.
CGTGCTGGTCGGTATCGCCCTCGTGCAGATCGGCGAACGCGGCAAGCCCGTCGTCGACGTGCTCGATGCGTTCCTCCTGGCCCTGTTCCGCATTGTGGGCATGGTCATGCGGCTTGCGCCCATCGGCGCGGGCGCCGGCGTCGCCTACACCATCGGCAAGCACGGCATCGGCACGCTCTGGTCGCTCGGGCACCTCATGCTGGCGGTCTACCTCACCTCTGCGTTGTTCGTCATTTTCGTTCTTGGTACTATTGCACGCTGGTCGGGTTTCCCGCTGCTGCACTTCTTCCGCTACTTCAAGGACGAGATCCTGATCGTTCTCGCCACCTGCTCGTCCGAGGCCGTGCTGCCGCGCATGATGGCGAAGCTCGAGCGTCTCGGCTGCAAGAAGTCGGTCGTCGGCCTGGTGCTTCCGACCGGCTACACGTTCAATGCCGACGGGACCTGCATCTACCTGACGATGGCCGCCGTCTTTGTCGCGCAGGCCACCAATACACCGCTCGGTCTGGAGGGTCAGTTGCTGATCCTGGGCGTCCTCCTGCTGACGTCGAAGGGTTCGGCCGGCGTAGCGGGTGCGGGCTTCGTGACCCTTGCCGCCACCCTGTCCAGTTTCCACGCCATTCCTATCGCAGGTCTCGTGCTGCTGCTCGGCGTCGATCGCTTCATGAACGAGGCTCGGGCGGTCGTGAACCTCATTGGAAACGGCGTCGCGACTATCGCCATCGCCAAATGGGAAGGTGCCCTTGATCGGGCCACCGTCGAGGCGGTCATCGCTGAACAGCGCGGGGACAGACCACCCCAAATCACAGCCATCGCGCACGAAGCGCAGCACTAATCAATCGTTCCAATCTTTTTACAACACGGAGAACAAAATGCGTATTGTAGACGTCTGCGAAGTCACCAAGCCAATCGCTTCGCCCATCCGCAACGCCTATATCGACTTCTCGAAGATGACCGCCAGCCTCGTCGCCGTCGTGACCGACGTGGTCAAGGACGGGCGCCGCGTCGTCGGTTATGGCTTCAATTCGAACGGGCGTTACGGTCAGGGCGGCCTCATTCGCGAGCGGTTCAAGGACCGTATTCTCGAAGCTGACCCGGCAGAACTGATCAATGACGCCGGCACCAATCTCGACCCGCACAAGATCTGGGCGAAGATGATGATGAACGAGAAGCCCGGCGGTCACGGCGAGCGCTCGGTAGCCGTCGGCACCATCGACATGGCGATCTGGGATGCTGTCGCCAAGATCGAGGGCAAGCCGCTTTTCCGCCACCTCGCCGACATGAAGGGCCGGGAAGCCAACCCGAAGGTCTTTGTCTACGCCGCCGGCGGATATTATTATCCCGGCAAGGACAACAGCGCGCTTCGCAAGGAAATGCGCGGCTATCTCGACCGCGGCTACAATGTCGTGAAGATGAAGATCGGCGGCGCATCCATCGAGGAAGACCGCGGCCGGATCGAATCCGTGCTGGAGGAAATCGGTTCAGAAGCAAAGCTTGCCGTCGATGCAAACGGCCGCTTCGACCTGGAAACCGGCATCGCCTATGCCAAGATGCTGCGCGATTATCCGCTCTTCTGGTACGAGGAAATCGGCGATCCGCTCGACTACGCGCTGCAGGCTGCCATTTCGGAATTCTACGATGGCCCGATGGCGACTGGCGAGAATCTCTTCTCCCACCAGGACGCCCGCAACTTGCTGCGGTACGGCGGCATGCGGCCGGACCGCGACTTCCTGCAGTTCGACTGCGCCCTGTCCTACGGTCTCGTCGAGTACCTGCGTACGCTCGATGTCCTGCGCCAGTTCGGCTGGTCGCCGTCGCGCTGCATTCCGCACGGAGGTCACCAGATGTCGCTCAACATCGCTGCCGGCCTCGGTCTCGGTGGCAACGAGAGCTATCCGGATCTGTTCCAGCCCTATGGCGGCTTCCCGGACGGCGTCAAGGTCATCGACGGTCACATCACGATGCCGGAACTGCCGGGCATAGGCTTCGAAGGCAAGTCCGACCTGATCAAGGTCATGCGCGAACTCGCCGAGTAATGGCGTCGTGGGGAGCGGTCACGCGCTCCCCACGTTTTCTGATCGAGGAGTCTCCGGCCATGATTGATGACGTCCGCCAAGCCGCACTCGACTATCATCGTCATCCAGAGCCGGGAAAACTCGGCATCCAGACGACCAAAAGGATGGAAACGCAACGTGATCTGGCGCTTGCCTATTCGCCCGGCGTCGCCGCTCCATGCGAGGCGATCGTCGCGGATCCGGCAAACGCGCGCCAATATACTGCCCGCGGCAATCTCGTCGGCGTCATCACCAACGGGACAGCCGTCCTTGGGCTCGGCAACATCGGCCCGCTGGCCGCCAAGCCGGTGATGGAGGGCAAGGCCGTCCTCTTCAAGAAGTTCGCAGGCATCGATTCGTTTGACATCGAGGTCGATACGACAGATGTCGAGGCTTTCTGCGATGCGGTCGCGCTGCTGGAACCGACATTCGGCGGCATCAATCTCGAGGATATCAAAGCGCCGGAATGCTTCCTGATCGAAGCAAACCTGCGGTCGCGGATGAAGATCCCTGTCTTCCACGACGACCAGCACGGCACTGCAATCGTCTGCGCGGCCGCTGTCACGAACGCCTTGCGCATCCAGGGCAAACGGATCGAGGAGGTCCGGCTCGTCACATCCGGCGCGGGGGCGGCCGCCATTGCCTGCGTCGAACTGCTCGCCGCGATGGGGATGAAACACGAGAACATCACGCTGACCGACATCGACGGCGTCGTCCACGCCGAACGCAACACGCCGATGCTGCCCAACATGCGCCGGTTCGCCCATCGGACCGATGCGCGCAAGCTGGCGGATGTGGTTGCCGGAGCCGATATCTTTCTCGGCCTGTCAGCTCCCGGCGTCTTCCAGCCGGAGTGGCTGCCTCTTCTCGCGCCGCACCCACTCATTCTGGCGATGGCCAACCCTGATCCGGAAATCCTGCCACATTTGGTGAAGGCCGCAAGGCCCGATGCGATCATCGCCACAGGACGCTCCGACTTCCCCAATCAGGTGAACAATCTTCTTTGTTTTCCTTATATTTTCCGCGGGGCGCTAGACTGTCAGGCTACCGAAATCAACGAGGCCATGAAGATGGCGGCCGTCTCGGCAATTGCGGCACTCGCCCGCGCCGAGCCGGATGAAGCTGTGGCCAATGCCTATGGCGGCGAGGCTTTGTTGTTCGGGCCGGAACACATCATTCCCAAGCCGTTCGATCCGAGGCTGATCCTCGAAGTCGCTCCGGCCGTTGCCAAGGCGGCTGCCGAGACGGACGTTGCATTGAGCCCTATCGCCGACCTTGCTGCCTATCGCCGTCAGCTCGAACGACATGCCTTCAACTCCACGCAACTGATGATGCCTGTTTTCGAGGCGGCGCGGCGTGCGCCGAAGCGCGTCGCCTATGCTGCGGGAGAAACGGAACCGGTGCTACGTGCCGCACAGATCGTCGTGGACGAACGGCTTGCCCGGCCCGTGCTCGTTGGGCGCGCGCCCGTGATCGAGGATGCCATTGCACGGCTTGGCCTGCGGATTCGGGTCGGTGACCACATTGAGGTATTCGATCCGACGGTGGAGACTGATGTTCTCGTCATGCTGCAAGAGCGCTATGTGAATCTGGTCGAGCGGCGGGGCGTGACGCCCCAAGCCGCCCGCCGCCGTCTACGCCAGCAACCCACGGTCGTCGCCGCCATGCTGCTTGAGGCAGGCCTTGTCGATGCCGCGCTATGCGGCACGCCGGCAGACTGGTCGCAGGAAACGCGACTGGCGCTGGAGATCATACCGAAGGCGCCTGGCGTCGGGCGCGTCTCTGCATTAACGGCGCTCATCCACAGCCAGGGCACATTGTTCTTCGCCGACACCCACCTCAATGTCGACCCGAATGCCGAGCAGATCGCGGAGTTGACCCTGATGGCGGCCGAGCAAGTCCGCCGCTTCGGCCAGACCCCCACTGTCGCCCTGACCTCACATTCCAATTTCGGCGTATCAAAATCTCCGAGCGCCCGGAAGATGCGGGATGCGCTCGCGATCCTCAGGAGCACCGCGCCAGACCTGGACGTCGACGGGGAAATGCACGCGGATGCCGCGATTAATCCTGCCATTCGGGCGAGAGCGATTTCGAAGAGCACACTGGACGGAGCGGCCAACCTTCTGGTCATGCCCTCTCTCGACGCCGCCAATATCTCTCTGACACTGCTCACGTCGGTCACCAAGGGTGTCGCGGTCGGCCCTCTGCTTCTCGGCATGTCTAAACCTCTCCACGTCCTCGTACCGTCGACGACGACGCGCGGTATCGTCAATATGACCGCGCTGGTGGTAACCGAGAGCGTGAGCAACTGGAAAGGCGACTGAATGACGACGCCATCCGCATCCGGATTTGACCAAGCGAGGCTCCGCGAAACCATCGATGCGTTCCGTTCTTCGGGTACACGAGCACACACGTCCGAATTCGATATCCCGCCAGATCTCGCTACGGCGGATGCCATCCAGCGATCGGCCACTCTTTCTGGAAGTATTGCGAACGCGTGGAAGGTAGCAAAGTCGCCGACCGGCATTCCCGTGATCTCGCGCCTTCATCCCTTCGTTTCAAGCGCCGCCGAGCAAGCGCTATCGTGGCGTCCGGGTATGTTGCTTGAAATCGAGATAGCGGTACGCCTTAAGCAGGACCTTCCTCCCGGACCGCAATACGATCGCGACGACATCGTCAATGCGAGCGATGCGGTCTTCGTCGGAGCGGAACTCGTGCGCAGTGTGGCGCTGGAAAACGGGAAAGTGTCGTTTCCGCTGTTCCTCGCGGATCGGATGGGCAATGATGGCTACCATCTTGGCCCCGCCTTTTCCGTGAGCCGGCTGGATCAGATGCAGACAGGTGATCTGACGATCCTGCACGGTTCGCACACGCTTTTCGCGGGCAGAGCGAAGCACGCGAATGGCGACTGCCTCGGCTGGCTCATTGATTTCGCCAATCTTTCGACACGCGACCCGCAGTCCCTGCAAGGTGGCGCCGTGGTGACAACCGGGTCGCTTTGCGGAGCAATAGCGCTGCCGTCGGAGGGACAAATCCAGGTGACGGTCGCACCCGATATCACGTTCCGCTTTTCCGTTCTGTTACCGCACACATCCTAAGGCTATATGACCGAAAACCACCGTCGTATCGTCGTAACCGCGCGTTCGTTCGATGAGACAGCCACTGCCTATTTGCGGGAGAGTGGATGTGTGGTCGACCACGTTTCCCTCCCGCCGGGTTCGAACGACGGAAGCCTCGGTGTCGAGACGTTGATTGAACGGCTGAAGGGTGCGCAGGGCTGGATCGTCGGACACGCCCACGTAACCTCGGACGTGCTCGCGCGGCTGCCGGATCTGAAGATCGTCGCGCGAGCCGGGGTCGGATACGACCGCGTCGATCTGGAGGCTGCGCGCAAAGCCGGACTGGTCGTGACGATTGCTGCCGGGGGCAACGATGCATCCGTAGCCGACCACACGATCGGCCTGATGCTGGCTGTCCTTCGTCGTCTCCGGGAAAGCCGGATCGCCATGGAAAACGGCGACTGGACCATCCCAACCACCGGCGATCTTCATCTGAAGACGGTGGGCATTATAGGGCTTGGCCGCGTTGGAAAAAGCGTCGTCCGGCGTTTGAAAGGGTTCGACTGCCGGGTACTGGTGAACAGTAGAACGCCCGATCCGGACTATGCCGCTGAAAACGATGTATGCTTTGTCGATCTTGAAACTCTTCTGCGGGACAGCGACATCGTCAGCGTTCACGCACCGTTGACGCCCGCGACGCGCTTTCTGCTCGATGCCGACGCGCTTGGCCGGATGAAGAAGGCGGCGACCCTCATCAATGTCGGTCGCGGCGGGCTCGTGGACGACCGGAGCCTGCTCGACGCCCTCCTCGAAAAGAGGCTCGCGGGCGCAGGGCTTGATGTGTTCGCGAGTGAGAGCGATCCCGTGTTCAAACCCGTTACCGCAAGGCTGCTTGCTCTCCCCAACGTCGTCGCCACGCCACACTCTGCGGCCTCGTCGGCCGAGGGCCTTGCCCGAACAAACCTCCTTGCCGCGCGTGCCGTTGTGACGGTTCTGGAGGGCGGCCAGCCTCCTGCCGGCCAGGTGGTTGCGGATGGACGGCTGTCGTTGGAGGACTGCGGGACCTGACAGCAAGCTCCAGCGCCGCCTGCGCAGGTGAGGCCGTCCCCCGTTCAGCTTAGGATGCGCGGATCGAGCCCGTACTGGGGCGGTGCGCCGAGATGGTCACGCAGGGTCGTTCCTGCGTAGTCGCGATGAAACAATCCGCGTTCCTGCAGGAGAGGGACCACCTGATCAACGATCGCATCGATACCGTCTTCGTAGACATCGGGCGACAGCCAGAAGCCATCGGCCGCACCGGCCTCAAACCAAGCCTGCATATGATCGGCAGCTTCGACCGCAGGTCCGGCGATAACAGGGTGATAGTCGATCACCCCATGCGCCAGAATATCCCGCAGGCTCCAGCCCTGCCGGGCGATTTCGAGTGCACGGGCAGACCGGGGATCGCGCGGTGACGGGCGGGCCGCTGATAGTTCAGCTTGTGACAGGGGCTCGCCGAGCCGGCTCGCATCGAGCTGCAAGCCCAGCATCTGGCCGAGATATCCGACACGCTGCGGGAAGGTTTCCCCGCTGACCGCGATCCGGCGATCGAGCCCGCTGCGTCTGTCGGGAGCTATCGTCGTCATCAGACCAGGAAAGAACTTAACCTCGTCAGGGTTGCGGCCGGCCCGTTCCGCCGAGCTGCGGAGTGCCATGCGCTGGGCGCGCGCCGCTTCGGTCGTGTAGACCGCCCCGATGACCCCGCTTGCATACCGGCCCGCCACCTCCAGTCCCTGATCGCCTCCGCCCGCCTGGAAGATGACCGGCTGGCCCTGTTCCGACGGCGGCAGCGGCAGCGGACCGCTGGAGCCGACGTGGTTTCCCTGAAGATTGATGGGCCGGATCCTGGATGGATCGGCGAAACGCCCCGATGCGGCGTCGTGCAGCCATGCCCCCTCTTCCCAGCTGCCCCAGAGGGCCTGAACGATCTGGATCGACTCGTGCAGCCGCTGGTATTTTTCGCCGCGGGGCGGAAGACTGCGCCCGTAATTGGCGGCGATCGCGGGATCGCTGGTCGGAACCGCGTTCCATCCCGCCCGGCCATGGCTCATCAGGTCGAGAGCCTTGAACTGGCGCGCCAGATTATAGGGCTCGTTGAACGTGGTCGAACCGGTCGCTACCAGGCCGATCCTCTCGGTGCCGCGCGCGACGGCCGCGAGCGTCATCATCGGATCGATGTTGATCATAGGAGCTTCAGTCTGCACATTTCCCGTCAAGACCGGAAAATCCGGCATAAACAGGAACTGAAATTTGCCCCGCTCAGCCGCCTGAGCATATCGCACCTGGCTATCGAAGTTCGTGTAGTTCCGGGGATCGACTCCCGCCATTCGCCATGCCCCCGGCTGGGAACCATAGCCGTTTCCAAAATGCATTCCGATGATCATTTTACGCGACATAATCGATTCCATATTCCGGCGCCCGCACGGCTCGTCGGAGGCTGCCAAGTCTGCGGTGCAGATTGTCTCGTGCTGCCCGGCAGCACCAAGGTGTTTTGAGTCGTACGTTAGATCCGTGCGGTTCCGGCCCGGGCCGCACGGTCGTCGGCGACCTCATCAGCGATCGCGTAGACTGACGACAGGTGGATTTGAGCCTCGGGTACGGAGGATGGCAACCTACATGAACAGCGCCCTGTTCAAACGCACCAGAAAATCCGCGTCGGGATTGCTTTTTGTATCGCCAAGCCTCTCTTGAACCGCAGCGACGGACAGGTCGCGTCGCCTTGGCAGCCGAGATCTTTCCGCGGAGGCCAGCGCATCAGGTACCTGGTCGGCCGTCAGGTCCGTGCAGTAAACGGGAGAGCCCGGCTGCTGGCGCCATGATTCCGCAAGCGATCCGGCATCGACCGCGTCAAAGCCCGTATCTTCTACAAGAGCCATGGCGACGCGTCGGGCGCGTTCATTGTCTGCAGCGACCGGTATGGCAATGCGCTCCGGGTGACCCGCAGGTTTTCCCAGTCGGGCGAAAGAGTCGGAACCGATTGCATTCCAGGCCTTGGCGACCGGTCGCCCGAGTTGTCTGGATACCCAGACGCTCTCAACCTCGCCGGCTTCTATATCAGCGATAACGCTGTCACGCCCCGGGTAGTAGTTGGACGTGTCGATGACCACGGTGTCCTCTGGAAGGGCAGCAATTCTCGGCGCAATTTCGGGCAAGCGGTTCAGCGGGATCGAAAGGATCAGGATATCGACGTCCTCGACTGCCTGCTCGATGGTTACGGCGCGTCCACCGGATGTAAATACCGATGGCCCTATCGTTTCGGGACCACGCGAGTTTGCCACTTTCACATCGTACCCGGTTTTGCTGAGTTCACGCACCAGCGTTTTTCCGATGTGGCCGGCACCAAGAATACCAACTTTCATGCTGTTTCCTGTCTTGCTCACGCTGTCACCGCGCGGTTGCGCGCCACCATGTCGTCGTGGGTCAAGCTATCGCCTCTCTCCATGAATTCCTTGATCAGAACTTCGCGGTTATCCGCCGACCGCTTCTGGTCTGCTTTTTCAAGAGCAGATTTCAGCTCTTCAGCAGTCAGTTCCGTGCAATAGGCAGGCGTGCCTGGCTGCTGTCGCCACGAGGTCGCAAGCTCGCCGGCATCGACAGTGTCGAAACCTGTCGCCTCTACCAGTTCCATGACGCGCGACTTTGCTGCGGGATCATCACCCGCTACGGGAAGGGCGATGCGGCCGGGTTGCGTTCTGTCTACGCCCTTTTTCTCAAGGGTCGCTGCAAGCACCGCGTTCCAGGCTTTGATGACAGGCCTCTTGATCTGCTCCGTCACCCAGACCGCTTCCGGTTTTCCACCATCCACGTCGCTGATCGACCCGTCCCGGAACGGATAGTAATTGGAGGTGTCCACCACGATGACGTTGTCGGGAACGGTCTCAAACAACGTGGCAAGATCGCGATAAGCTGCAAACGGGATGGACAGGATCACTGCATCTACCCCCGTAACGGCCTCTTCCTTGGTCGTTGCCGTCGCACCTGCCTCCGCCGCGATGTCACGGATTGATTCCGGACCCTTGGAGTTCGCAAGCTTAATCTCGTGCCCGACCGCAGCAAGCTTGCGTGCCAGCGTCGCGCCGATATTGCCTGCGCCGATGATGCCAATTTTCATAATATTTCCTCTCTGTATTCACTCAATCTACGTGTCGAGCGGAGACGTGACTTGTAGTGCTCCGAAGAATAGGTATAGCTGTAAGATTGAGCAAGAACGCACTGAAACGTGTGTAACCCACCTTGAGGTAAGTATGGCGATCGAGAGAGATTGGCGCTGCGACGATCCCAAGCAGCAATTGATCTGGGCAGCTGCGACCAGAGACGCACTGCGGGTTCTGGAAGGCAAATGGAAGATCGTTATCATCTGCCAGCTGTTTGGAGCAAAGGGTCCGCTTAGATTTTCGGAACTTGAAAAGCGCGTCGAGGGCGTGAACCAAAAAATGCTGATCCAACAGCTGAAGGAGTTGGAGAAAGACGGCATCGTCACTCGAACGGTCTATCCACAGGTTCCGCCGCGTGTCGAATACGCACTGAGCGACATGGGGATCGCGTTGGGCCCGTCGATGGCAGAGCTCATCGACTGGGCATTCATGCGGCGTGATTTGCGCCAGTCCGACCCTCAACATGACAGCGGCATCGCGCCAGCTTAGAGAACACCCGCCCACGCGACATCGCTTGCAAGGAGCGTTGCGTCCCATAAAGTGGCGACGAGCCGCCGGATACGGCGGCTCCTATGCTCTCTTGGCAGCTTTGGGCTCAGTTCCTAGTGCAGTACGAAATGCAGACTGCGAGCACAGATCCTGGGGAGGCCGAAGCGGGTTACAACCGAATACTTCGTAAGCCATATGGCGGCAATGCGAACAGATGCCGGACGTTTGGTATTCAGTAGAGAGTTGCGGGATAGCAATAAGATGTCATTGTAGCGGTGCATATTGCTGCATGTCACCCCAGCTTCGTCGGATCGCCAATGGGCCAGGCCACGCCGTCGCCGCGGTCCATGCCTTCGATCAGGGCCATGTCGTTTTGATCAATGACGAAGCCGAAGAGGTCGAGGTTTTCACGCATACGGTTTGGACTGAGGCTCTTCGGTAGGATCGCAAAGCCTTTCTGTACGCCCCACCGCAACAATAACTGTGCCTCGGAGACGCCGTACTTCAAGGCCATCGTCTTGAACGGCGAGGAACCATTGCTACTCGCTGCCTTCATCGCTTCGGTCTTTGAGCTAGGCTCCCCTTCCTTTGCCCGCCAGGTGGAAAGCGGCACGAGTGAGCTGTAGGCAATCGGCTTAATGCCATTCTGATTGAGATATGGAACGAGTGCCGGCTTCTGTGACCAAGGATGCAGCTCTATCTGGTTGACGGCCGGCAGCGGCAGGCCAGCTGTCTTTATCTCCTCGATGTGGGACTGGGCAAAGTTGCTGACGCCGATGGCGCGAACTTTTCCTTCGTCCTTGAGATGAAGCATCGCCCGCCATTGATTGAGCCGCTCTGCCCCACCGGTTGGCGCATGCACGAGGTAGAGATCGATGTAATCGAGACCGAGCGCCGATCGGGTCGTCTCGAACGCTTCAAGCACAGCTTCATACCCCTTGGGCGCATCATCCCAGTCGGCATTGCCGGGCCATAGCTTGGCGGTAACGAAAATGTCCCGCCGGGCGATACCGATGGCAGATATGCCCGCCCGGATACCTGCGCCGACGCCGGCTTCGTTCTCGTAGGCCACTGCTGTGTCGATGTGCCGATATCCCGCCACGATGGCAGCGGTGACAGCAGGGGCTGAGTCATTCTGGCTGATAAGGCACGTGCCGAAGCCGACAATCGGGAGATCGAGGCCGTCTTCGATTCGAATGAACGTCTGAGCTTCATTCATCGGCATAGTCCTCTTTCCGTCTTCGGCCCGGCTGCATGCCGTGCGATAAATGATGTCCGGAGCGGTTTGCGGGCTCCGCCAGCGGGTGAAGATCAGATCGCCCGTTACGTGCCAGCCCACCTCTGGCGGGGGATATAAGGCCGCGGTGCCATCCTAAATTTCCGCGATGTGATAACCTGATCACTGACAGACGCTTGGTTGGTTGCATTCCAACGGCTCTTGACCTGCACGTTAAGACGTGGAGCCCAATCCGTCTTCCAGCAACACTCTGGCCGCATCTCGGTTAGCCTCGACGATAGCCGGATCGCGGGTAGTCTGGGCAATGACGATCGAGCCCTGAATAAGTGCCAGAATCTGAATCACGGCCTTTTCCGGATTGCGCAATCCCAAGGGCTCGACAAGCGACGCGACTAAGTCGTGTAGCTGCGTGAAATAGGCCGCGATAGTCGCCTCCACATCCGGGGCCTTCGCTTCAGGCCCGAACTCCGCCATCCCCTTCACGAACGGACAGCCACGGAAGGACGGGGCGAGAAGGGGTTCCTCGAGTGCGTCGAAGACAGCGAGCACGCGCTCTATCGACGAGAGGCCGACCTTTTCCGTGGACGTCGAAAGCATCTGAAACCAGATCACGCTCTTGTAGCGCAGATAGGTGGCGATGAGGTCTGCCTTCGAGGGGAAGTGCTTGTAGAATGTCATCTTGGCCACGCCGCTTTCGGCGATGATCCGATCGATTCCGACGGAGTTGATGCTGAACCGGTAAAACAGGTCTGACGCCGTTTTCAAGATACGCTCTCGCGGGGCGAGCCCGTCAAGCGGACGCATGTCTACGTCCACGAAATCAAACACCTTGGCCACGATCGTCTTTGCCCTGGAAATTGGTTGCACCGCTGGACAGACTATTCTGTCAATCACAGTATTGCAAATACATACAGGTCTGTCTATGGCTACATGCGTCTCCTTGGATTTCAGAGAAAGGTCTTGAGATGAGTGGAAAAGTCGTAGTCGTCACCGGCGCGAGCAGTGGCTTTGGGAAACTTACCGTCCTGGAGCTCGCAAGGCGGGGCCACACTGTGGTCGCGACCATGCGCGATGTCGCAGGAAGAAACAGCCGCGTTCGCGAAGAGCTTGTCGAATCGGCAAAGGCTGAAGGGCATGCGCTGCAGGTTCTCGAGATGAACGTCGCCGACGAGCAATCGGTCAACGCGGCAATCGAATTTGTCATCCGACAGCACGGCAGGGTCGATGCTCTGGTCAACAATGCAGGGATGATGCCCGTAGGCGTCACTGAGGCCTATACAGTCAAAGATATCGAAGCGCAGTTCGCGGTGAACTTCTTCGGCGCCGTGCGCACCGATCGCGCCGTTCTGCCGCACATGCGAGCCGCCGGCAGTGGCGTCCTCATCCATGTTACGTCGCTCATGGGCCGGGTGATCTTCCCGTTTTTTGGTGTCTATTCCGCCAGCAAGTTTGCGCTCGAAGCCCTCGCGGAAGCCTACCGCTACGAACTCTCGAGCTTCGGCATTGACTCCGTCATCGTCGAGCCAGGCCCGTTCCCAAGCAATCTTCTCCCGTCCAGCCCCGAACCCTCGGACCACGGCGTGCTGAAAACATACGGAGACGTCGCGGCCATCCCGGGCCAGATCAAGCAGCACTCTAACGACGGGATCGATCCACAAAATCCGCCACAGCCCCAGCGCGTTGCTGGCGCGATTGCGCAACTGGTCGAGGCCACGGAACGGCGACCTCTGCGGACGGTCGTCATGCCGGAAGGCATGGATCTTGGCGTTCAGCGGCTGAATGAGGCCGTCGCTCCCATACAGAACGATCTCCTTCGCGCGCTCGGCATGGGCAACATGATCTGACGGGAACACAACAATGAACACACTCTACAGTACCAAGGTCACCGCGGTCGGCGGGCGCAGCGGCAGGGTCCGCAGCGAGGACGGGCTTCTGGAACTTCCGTTGGCTCTTCCAACGACGATGGGCGGCGCTGGCGGTGCCACCAATCCAGAGCAACTCTTCGCAGCCGGCTATGCCGCCTGTTTCGAAAACGCAGTCATTCATGTCACCCGCAACAAAGTGGCAAACGTGAAAGATAATGACATCGTGGTGGTGGCTGAAGTGGGCTTGTCGCCAAACGGGAGCGGTGGTTTCGCGCTTTCAGTAGCGCTCGACGTCGCGATCACCGGCCTCGATCAGGCAACGGCCGAGGAGGTTGTGCGTGCGGCGCATGCGACCTGCCCCTATTCGAATGCGGTGAGGGGTAATATCAACGTGACCATCACTGTCACGACCAACTGATAGCTGGGGAGGCGCATATGGAGTGGCACGCGCTAATCTTGATGTCTGCGGCATTCTCAGCCGAAGCGATGCTGTTTCGGCTGAGAACCATAGGAACCGGGGACGCTCCTATGGTTACGTTAAGACGATCGGAGACAAAGGCTATGACGCCTATTGGTTTTCAAGTCGCCTTGGCGAAGCGCAAGTTCGGCGGGCTCAATGTCTGGTCGCGCATTCACATCGGATACGGTCCCGGCACACACACCACGTTACAAACATTCGAGCGATCCGCTCTAATCAGTACTGGTTGCAATGGCGTTTGACGTGCGCTTCACCTGGGCACCGAGGAAAGCTTATGCCGCAACGGCACCAATATGAATTCTTAAAGCATTGGAATGGCTTTCCTCGGGCCGGTAATAAGGCAAAGCTTTGCTCCTTCGGCTTCGATGTTCCAAGAAGCCGCAAAACACCGGCTGCATCCGCCAGTGAGCATGTTTGGTAGTCGCTGCATGCACATGTCGCTCTCAGATACCTCCATTGTGACCAAGAGTTCCATAAAAAGGATTATGCAATCTTAGATTGCGCTTATGCCAAGAATACAATATTTAGGAGCGCCTCGGTGACCTGTCCCACCTGAAAATACGGAGTATAATATGCAACATTGGCTAGACAGGCTGGTTGACCTTGCTGCGCTTCGAGGTGACGAAGGTGTTCTCGAGGATGCTCTGACCAACCTTGCCCATCAAGCGGGATTTTCCGGCTATGCCTACCTGTTCATCCGACCTGGTCACACGATAACCTCGTCAAATTACCCTCCCGAATGGCGGACAATCTACTTCAAGCGAAAGTTCGAGGCCATCGATCCGATCGTAAACCGGGCAAAGTCGTTGAAGCGCGTGTTTACGTGGAGCGGAGAGCATGAACGGCGGCACCTATCGAAGGAGAAACGAGAGTTTTTTGATCAGGCAGCGGATTTTGGGATCCGTTCTGGAATCACCATACCCATTCGGGCGGCCAATGGATCGACCTCCATGTTCACGCTCGCTTCTGACAAAACGTCGATTGACCTAGAACGCGATGTCGATCCTGTCGCGGCAGCCGCCGCTGTTGGGCAGCTTCATGCCCGCATGACCCTGTTGCCCCTTACGCCGAGCGCACAGCACCCGGCCTGGCTAGACCCGAAGGAGGCTGCGTACCTCAACTGGATCTCGGTCGGCAAGACGATGGAAGAAGCGGCCGATCTCGAAGGCGTCAAATACAATTCAGTGAAAAGCAAACTTGAAGAAGCGAGAAAGCGCTTCCAGATCCATACAATGCCGCACTTGGTGGCACTGGCGATCCGAGCAGGCCTCATATAGTCGCGGCTTCAGTTGACCGACACCTTCGGTATGTAGCCCAAAAGGCCGACCAGCGTATTGACCGCGCTCATCTGCGCATGCATCTCGATCATCGCTTCGATGTATTCGAGATGCTGCTCGCCCCCGGCTGATTTGCCCGTTTTGTAATCCTCCGGCAACGCCTGGAAAAACCGATCCGCCTTCTCAACAAGCTGCCTGTGCAGCCGAATTGAATTCACCGCCAAAGTTTCGATGTCCGAGTTGGGCAGTCCGCGTGTCAGCCCGATCACCGGGCGCAGTTCACATGTGTCCGACACTGCTGAATCTTTCAAATCCATTGGCGATCCAACCCTAGGATATTGTCTGCGGTGCGCCCCCGCAAACGTTAATCTCTGATCCCAAGCCGGGGGTTGCAAACCGTCCTAGACAGTCCTGAGACCTTTAGCACCGAGGCGCCTGGACATGCGTCACAGGCCCCCGGCCAAATGGTCAGAGGATTCTGGTGCCGTCTCGGCCGACACCAACCGCTAGGAAGGGTTTGCACACCCCGGGCAGCGCGTACTGCCCTGCCCGTCTTATAAAAGCTCCAGACTGTTTCCGCTAGGGCAATGGAAAACAATCGTCCTGCAGATCTGCAGCCTACGCGGATTCACGGCCGCGCACCAATCCCCGAAAGATCAATCCTGATGCTTGCCTTGTTGGGATCGGGGGCTACTGTGTCAGTCGCAGTTGCCGTCGAGACGGCATCCTCATTTGAGTCAGCGCCATTTTCAGGTTCTTTGGAATCGGCCGTGGCGGGGCGAGTGATTTTCTCCTGCCCCGGATCCTCCTCCCGAAACACCGCCACCCCTTCGAAATACCCCGTCTGCCAGGCAAGGACCGCATCATCCATAATCTGTGGCAGGACTTCTTTCGCCGTTGGATTGCCATACCATTTCGAAACGATGCGAAAGACCTTGGCAAAGAGCGCCGTTCCCATGCGGATATTCTCACAAGACTCTACCATCTCCGGCTTCAACTGACCGGCCTCGACGATGCCGAGGCCCGCCGGATACTGGGTGATGCCAACGCGAACCGTGTTGCGACCGAGATTGTCGCGGATCAAAGCGAGTGCCTCTTCCGGTGTGGTTGGCTTCGGGACCAGCACCACCCGGTTGCCTGAGCGCACGGTTATAGCCAGCGGATCCTGCGATCCGGCTTTCGCGATGAACTGCTCAATGATCGCAGGCTTCAAGGAGGGATCGGCGCATTGCTGGATAAGGACGGCGTCGAGCATCTTGATACTCCCTATGTATTGAATGCCATGACGACAGGCAGGCCAAAGAGCCTCGCCCAAGCCGCAACGCTCGCTCTCTGGATATCAACGATGGAGGTGTTTTCGGTCCACCAGCCATTACCCACCGCAACCAGAACCTGGGGCGAATGCAGCATCGACTGCAGGACTGGCCAGAGAATGAGCTGCTCGTAGCAGATCAGCGGCACGATCCTGATCCCTTCGACCTCAACCACCGCATTGCCGAAGAAGTCGGCTCTCGCGCCACCGCCCTGCCCGGTCCATTGCAACCATGGCTGCCACATGGAGCCTGGGACCGGCATGCGCTCGCGATAAAGGACCTTCGCTGCAGCAGCTGAAAGTGCGACCATGACATTGTCGTAGCCCTGCGGATCGATGACGGCGGCACCTGCGATGACGGTGAGGCTCGAGCCCCGGAGACCTTCCTGCCAGACCCGCGCCACGGTCGGCGTCCAGAAGCCGAGCGCACTTTCGGGCAGGACCACGACGCGTGCGCCCGGATGCGCAGCAATTTTCCGGCGCATCGTTGCGATCAGGTCACGGTGATACAGAAGCGATCCATCGCGCCCGAGATTTTGTCCCACCTGAAGATCGACGCCCCTCCACGCATCAGGTAGTTTCGGTTCCGTCCACGTCGCGGCGGACCAGAGCCAGAATCCCGCAAGGATGATGGCTGCGGCCGGCCAAAGCCTTGTCGTCATGATGAGCAGGCCGGTCGCCATCGCGCACAGACCCCACCATCCCCAGCCGGGAAATAGCACGCCTGCAGCCGTCAGAGGATGCGCCCACCCAGTAATACCAAAGGGCGGCAGCGCCATAAGCACGATCACGATAAGATGGCGTAGCGGCATCGCCCACCCGCCGCCCCTCTTCCCGACTGCAAATGTACCATGACGCTTCGTCCAGAGGGCGGCATGCACGCCAGTGAACGACACCGATGCAGCAAGCCAAAGCCCCAGACCCGGCCAGAGATTGGCGCTATAGAAGTTATTCACACCCTGCGGCAACCCACGAGAGGCGGCCAGGAAATAGCTCGCCGCCACAAGTGCTGCGATCGAGCGTGACGGCGCCATCGCCCAGAGCAAAGGAAAGAACATGGCGAGCGGCAGGAGAAGCACCTCACCGCTCCAGCCGACCCACCCACAGGCCATGGGCGCGATGATCAGAGGCATGGATTTCCAGCGATCAGTCGGATGATTGTCACCGCGATCAGGGATCGAAGGTGAGGACCGGCCGCGCCAGGCCGAGAAGACCGGCATCCGGAACCGGGCCAAAATATCGGGAATCATAGGAGCTCGCAAAGGGTGAGTGAAGAAATAGATGATGGGGCGGCACGACACCGCCGGCATCAGGCATGAGCGCTCTGCCCTCGCCGTCAGTGCGCCGCACAGACGATGCGGCAACCGGACGACCATCGATGAGCACGTGATCGTTAATTTCGACAAGCTGCCTAGGAAGCGCTGCGACAGTCTTGATCAGCGGCGCAAATCCGCCGGGGCAAAGCCCCCGCCGCAGATATCCGCGGCGCCACGCCTCTGTGAACACGGCTGTGGTGGGCGGGCATAAAAACACAAGATCGCCGGTAGAGACCGGACGTTGAAGCTTCTCGATACGCCAGAGGCCGAGCGGCTCGCTTGGGGTCAGGTTCAGCTGATAGCCGCCCGTGATCGCAGTCGCCGCCAGTGCGGACATGACGCCGGCGGCGCCCGCCAGAAACAGGAGAATCCGCCTGTGCCTCATTGCTTCAGCACCGGCGTCTGGCGCTGGGTTAGACGCTGTTCCTCGGCCAGCTTTAGAGAATTAACGGTGCGCTCGTGGGCCGCCAGTTGTTGCGCTGTCCGCATCACTGGCCAAGCCTGTTTGAGCTCCTCCATCTGTTGCGGCTTCATGCCCTTGGAGAGCTCTTCGTACAGTTTTCCGGAGGGTTCACGGGCAGCGTTGCTTAATAGCGTGCGTTCCCCGAACCGCTCGGTAACAGCCTGGTTGAACCCGTCGATTTCGAGCTTGGTGTCCCGATTGTTGAGCGCATATGCCATTGCCGCTGGCAGATCGTTTCGGTCGATGGCGTCGCGCACCCGCTCCAACACGACGCGGGCTGCCGGCGACAGAGCTGGAATGTCGATCGAAACCCGCTGACGCAGGGCCTGCTCGTCCGTTTGCAGCCTCTGCGTGACCGTTTCGCGCATCCGAAGATACTGCTCAAGTTCCCGCTTCAGGGCCGGTATATTGACCTCGGCGATACGACGCGCCTCCCGATCCGCCTTGCTGGCGAGAATGCCGGTTTTGCCCTTCAGCAGGCCGATCGAAGCCGGCTCCGCCTCGAGCTTCCACAGAGCCTCTTTCGCCATCTCCTTGTCCACAAGAACCGCATTGAAGTTCATCGCACGGAAGGCGGTTTCGGGATCGGCAAAGACGTAAGCGAAACGTGCAGAGACTTCTTCCCATTGCCGTTTCAGGGTAGGATCTGCTCCGAGCTTGTCACCGACCGTATCGGCAACAGAGCCGGAGAATGTCTTGATGCCTGCGACCATGGGTGCGGCCTCCTTCCTCGTTTGAGTGTCAGGGATTTGGAAAATGCCGAGGCTCGCGGCGAAGGCAGTAAGACGCTGGCCGAGATCGACGAGTTTCGCCTTCTGGCGCAGCGTCCAATCGAGCCGGTCGCGTACCACCGTACGAGCGACCTGAACGATGGACAGACCACGGGCCTCGGCAAAGCGCAGCGCCTCTCGATAGAGCTGGCCGCGCTCGTAATCGAGCGTCGTCTCCTTGGCATTCCTTCGGGAGAGAACCTTGGCCAGCCCACCGTTGAACGAGAAGGATCTTGTCCCATAGTAGAGCTGCAGATCCTCCCGATGGCGGGTCATCGCCACATAGGTCAGATGCCGATTCAAGGACAGGGAAGCGAGCACCTTGACCCTGTCGACCGTCGCTCCTTGAGACTTGTGGATCGTCGTGGCGTAGCCGTAATCGAGATTATTGTAGAACCGCTGTTCGACAACGACATGCCGCCGATGATCCCCCTCGCCGACCACAGCCACGATGCGGTTCGGTTGAGCCTCAACGACATGGCCGATCATTCCGTTCTTGAGCCCGAGCGATCCCTCGTTCTTCAGGAAGACAATCTGGTCACCGACATCGAAACGGCGCTCGCCGTCAGCTGTCCGGAACAGATGACCCTCGCCGACGATGCTGCGCTCGACGAGTTTTTCGCGGGCCATGACATTGAGCATGCGCACGTCGCGGCGCAGATGGGCGAGGATCAGCGTCGTCTTCGTTCGATCGTAGTCATGGTTCCAATCGGTGATCAATCTCTCGACGGCTTCGGCTTTCAGGCGCTCGCCCGTAATCCTGACGTTGGCACCATAAGCACTCAAAGCCTTGTCGACATTGCCGCGCGCGAGATCGAGCGAGGCCTTGCGCATCCAGTCCTCGCGCTGACGATAGATAGTTTCGAGTTCGGCATAGCCAATGCGATCGACAATGGCGCGGAAGGCAGCCCCCGCCTCGATCGGCTGAAGCTGCTCGGGATCACCCACCAGCACAATCTTCGCGCCGGCCCGAACCACGGCATCGACGAACCCAGCCATCTGCTTCGACGCAACCATGCCGGCCTCGTCCATGACGAAGATCGTCTTGTCGTCCAGAACGTCCCGGCCACGGTTCCAGCGCAGCTCCCATGACGCAAGCGTCCGGCTCTCGATGCCGGCTTCCTTTTCCAGACCCTCGGCCGCCTTGCCGGCGAGCGCACCGCCAACGACGCGGTATCCGTCCAGTTCCCACGCCTCGCGTGCAGCTTTCATCATCGTGGTCTTACCGGCCCCGGCGCGCCCGACGACCGCGGTGATACGGGCTGGGCCGGCTACGCGCTCAATCGCCGCTTTCTGCTCGTCGGACAGCCGTTCATGCCGACGGAACGTCGCATCAAGAGCGGATTGGGAAACGCCCCTTCCCTCCCGCTCCGACAGCCATGTTGCCTGCCGCGCCATCGTCGCTTCCAGCCGGATCATCGCTCGCGTCGAATAACGCGACGGCAACTTCGCACCCGTCGCAAAATCGATCGTGTCGCGCTGCAGCCGCAACACGTCCGGGTTCAGGATGATCCTGATCATAAGCTGCTGGAAAACAGCGGGATCGTCGATGTACCGATGTACGACTTTGGCGATGTCTCGCTCGTCGAAGACGCTCTTTTCTCGCATAATCAGGTCGAGCACGATGGCGGGATTGCGCATGATCCGCCGGGTGTTTTCCGAACGTCGGTGCTCGTTCAGCTCGATCCGTTCTAGCTCTGGCCGAACGCCCCGGCTCTCCGCCTTGCGTTCGATCGCCTTGGCGCCGACGCCGAGATGGATGGTAGGTTGCAGATCAATTCCCTGCTTCTCGTAGGAGCGCCCATCGATGCGAAGATCGATGCCGCCGAGTGCAAGATGATGGTTCAGCCGCTCGAACCATCCATCCCGCAGGACGTTGAAGTCATCAGTCGAACCGGCCCAGAGTTCGTAGAGGATTTTACCGGACTTCGTCCGCACCGGCTGGCCATCCTCGCCCACAACAGCAACCTTTTTCGACCCGAACCCGTCGTCGGAGAGAGGCCGCAACGTCGTCATCAGATGGATATGCGGATTGCCGGGATTGTCGTGATACACCCAGTCGGCGACCATGCCTTTCGCCAGGATGTGTTTCTCGACGAAATCCCGGACCAGGGCGATATTCTGCTCGGCGGACAGCTCCAGCGGAAGCGCGATGGTCAGATCGCGCGCCAGCTGTGCGTCGGCACGTTTCTCGAAGGCTTCGACCTTGTTCCAAAAGGCTTCAGAGGCACCGGAAACCGAGCGGTCGGCGATCAGCGAGCGGACCCATTTTGGGGCTTCGGCCGGGAGTAAGAACTCTTCGTACAGCAGGCCCTGCTTGCGGGTGTAGTCGATGGTGCGGGCCTCACGCTCGAATTCCATCTTCGCGCAGTGCCGGTAGGCCGCAGACAGCACCACGCTGCGGCCGGAGCCGCGGCTGACAATGCTGGCTGAGAAATGGGCGATGGCCACGTCGAAGAACGCTCCGGTTAGAACCAAGTTCGTCGAGAGTGGCGGTAGAGCCCGGTCTCATCGGACCGAAAAGCAACGCGTCGCATCGCGACGTATAATTGCGCCCTTGGAGCCATTCCTTCGGAACGGCGGGATCATTCACAAAAGCATCGCTCTTGGCGATCTGCAGATCTGCAGATTTCAATTCAGGCACATCCGGAAGAATCTGGGCGTCGCAAGTGCAACGCCCAAACGCCGAAGGAGCGACCGGAATGAAGAAGCCATCATCGAGGATCAGGGAAGAAATCGCCAGATTGCAGGACCAGCTGAAGCAGGCCGAGACCCGTGAGGCCGAACGCATCGGCCGCATCGCACTGAAGGCCGGTCTCGGGGAAATCGAGATTGACGAGGCAGAGCTTCAGGCCGCGTTCGAGGAAATCGCCAAACGGTTTCGCGGAGGCAAAGGGAGTGCGACCGGGAAGAGAGACGCCGGAGATAGCAGGACCGCAAGCGGGGCGTCCGCGACGCAGTCGCTTGGCGCGGATGCGAGCGGGCCTGGTGAGGCTTGAGCGGATGGCAAAGGCGATGACATCGGATGCGCGCAAAAAGGACACGCGGGAAAAAATCGAACTCGGTGGCCTGATCGTCAAGGCCGGGCTGCGCTACGAAAAGCGTGCTCTGTTGCTCGGCCTGCTGATCGACGCCGGCAGGCGGATCAAGGGCGACGAGATGGAGAAGGCTCGAATGATGGCAATCGGCGCGGAGGCCTTCGGTGATGACGGCGAATAGGCTGCTTCTGGCAATCCTGCCCGCGGCAATCATGGTCGCAGCTATGATCCTGGCATCAGGCATGGAACATCGGCTGGCGGCGCTCGGAGCATCGGCGCAGGCGAAGCTGATGCTGGGCCGCGTCGGGCTCGCCCTGCCCTGTGTCGCCGCCGCCGCGATCGGCGCCATCGCGCTGTTCGCCGTCAACGGTTCCGCGAACATCAAGGCGGCCGGCGGGAGCGTGCTTGCCGGAAACGCCGTGACCGTCGTCATCGCCGTGGTGCGCGAGATCGTCCGGCTTGCCGGTATCGCCGGAAACGTTCCGGCGGGACGGTCGGTTCTCGCCTATTGCGACCCGGCGACGATGGTGGGTGCTGCCGCAGCACTCTTCAGCGGTATCTTCGCCTTGCGTGTTGCGCTGAAAGGCAATGCTGCGTTCGCGGCGTCCGGACCGCGCCGCATCGGCGGCAAACGCGCTGTGCATGGCGAGGCCGACTGGATGAAACTGCCCGAAGCCGCAAACCTGTTTCCAGAAGCAGGCGGTATCGTTATCGGCGAACGTTATCGTGTCGATCGCGACAGCGTTGCCACTCTGCCGTTCCGCTCCGATGAACCGCAAAGCTGGGGCGCAGGCGGCAAGTCGCCGCTGCTCTGCTTCGACGGCTCCTTTGGCTCGTCGCACGGCATCGTCTTTGCCGGTTCCGGCGGCTTCAAGACGACCTCTGTGACGATCCCGACCGCGCTCAAATGGGGCGGCGGCCTTGTTGTGCTGGATCCGTCGAGCGAGGTCGCGCCGATGGTGATCGAACACCGGCGCAAGGCCGGCCGCAAGGTGGTCGTGCTCGATCCCGCCGCATCTGGTGTCGGCTTCAATGCGCTGGATTGGATTGGCCGTCACGGCAATACCAAGGAAGAGGATATCGTCGCTGTCGCAACATGGATCATGACCGACAATGCGCGCACGGCGTCCGCCCGCGACGACTTCTTCCGGGCATCGGCGATGCAGCTTCTGACGGCGCTCATCGCCGATGTCTGCCTTTCAGGACATACGGATGAAAAAGACCAGACCTTGCGCCGCGTCCGTGCCAATCTCTCCGAGCCGGAGCCGAAGCTCCGCGAGCGGCTGACGCGAATCTACGAACAGTCGGATTCCGACTTCGTGAAGGAGAATGTCGCCGTTTTCGTCAACATGACGCCGGAGACGTTTTCCGGTGTCTATGCCAATGCGGTGAAGGAAACCCATTGGCTCTCCTACCCGAACTATTCCGGCCTCGTCTCTGGCGACAGCTTCTCCACCGACGATCTTGCCGCCGGTGGGACCGACATCTTCATTGCGCTCGATCTGAAAGTGCTGGAAGCTCATCCGGGGCTCGCCCGTGTCGTCATCGGCTCGCTGCTCAATGCCATCTATAACCGCAACGGCGACGTGAAGGATCGCACGCTGTTCCTGCTCGACGAGGTGGCGCGTCTCGGCTATCTGCGCATCCTCGAAACCGCTCGTGACGCCGGCCGCAAATACGGCATCACGCTCACCCTGATCTTCCAGTCACTCGGCCAAATGCGCGAGGCCTATGGCGGCCGGGATGCGACGAGCAAGTGGTTCGAGTCCGCGTCCTGGATTTCTTTTTCTGCGATCAACGATCCCGATACGGCTGACTACATCTCGAAGCGTTGCGGCGACACCACGGTCGAAGTGGACCAGACAAACAGATCGTCCGGAATGAAGGGATCATCACGATCTCGATCGAAGCAGCTCAGCCGCCGGCCGCTGATCCTGCCGCACGAGGTGCTGCGCATGCGCGCGGACGAGCAGATCGTCTTCACATCAGGCAATCCCCCGCTGCGCTGTGGCCGCGCCATCTGGTTCCGGCGCGAGGACATGAAGGCCTGCGCCGGGGAGAACCGCTTTCACAAGAACTCTTCCCCCACGGACGAACCGGTCGTGCGATAGATAGAGGACACATGGATGATGTATTGGGAAGCGTGCGAAGCACAGGTAACAGTGGCCGAGGCGATCGAGGAATGCCGGAGGCACGGCATCACGGCAGTTGCACGCGAAGCCGACGGCTCGCTGATCGACAAGGATAGTGGGGAAGTCATTACTCTTCCCGACAACTACGGAGAATTTAATGGGGGCGATGTCCTCAGCTTCCTCGGATATTGATCGACGTCCGTTCGCACTGATCCCGCTTGGCGTTTGCGGAAAGATCTTAACCCGGATGGGCGAAGACCGCTGGGCTTCGTTCGCTTTGGCGAATAGAGCTGAACGCCGCAGGCGGACCGCCCATAGTGTTCACCCGAACTTCACAGAAATGAATCGGTCAGACGCGATCGATTCATATCTCTCGTTGGACGAGACTTGGTGGTCGAGCGAATATGCTGCCATGCTCCTTCAACCCTATCAGCTCTATGTCGAACGCACGGATGAGGCCAAGAATATGGCGCGCTTCTATGCCATGACGATCGAGCCCAATCTGTTCGGGGAGGTATCCCTGACACGCCGCTGGGGCCGGATCGGAGCGCAGGGCCAGATGAAGGTTCAGCATTTCGCCTGTGAGCGTGATGCTGTCGCAGCCTTCCTCGATCTTCTACGACAGAAACGAAGCCGCGGATATCGGGTCACTCCTTCGGCAGCCCATCATTGAAGATGGGCAATCTCTCGCAGAACACCGGCCAAGATTCACACATCGACCACGATGAAACTGGAGCATTCGACGTTTGGCATATTCACACGGTCTCCGGCATTTCTTCCGGAAAAAGAGAAGGCAGCGCGACCTCACCATGCCCGCCATGGTGCTCGGCGTCCTGAGCACCATGGCGCTCACGGCCAGTGCTGCGTCGATGACACTGGCCGCACCGAATATGCCCGCTACAGTGTTTGAGAAATGCACGGGCGGCCACCGGATCGCCTGCGTCATCGACGGCGACACACTGTGGATCGATGGCACGAAAGTCCGCGTCGCCGACATCGACGCACCTGAGATCAGCGAGCCGAAATGCGCCTCGGAACTTGCTCTTGGAAACCGAGCGACCGAGCGATTGATCCAACTGGTCAACCAGGGTCCATTCGAAATGCGAGCATGGCCGGGTCGTGACAAGGATCGCTACGGTCGGGCGCTGCGAGTTCTCGTTCGAAATGGCCATAGCCTCGGCGATGTCCTGGTCTCGGAAGGACTGGCCCGGACCTGGACGGGTCGTCGCGAGCCCTGGTGCTAGGGGGCTCGGCCGGTTAAGGCCGAGCCCGTCGGCGCTCACCCGCGCCGTTCCCATTCGGTCTCGATGTTGAGCTCGACATCGGCGAAGAAGGGGATCTTAATCGCGATCTTCAAACCGACTTTGCCCTTGCGGAAGAGGTGACTGACGACCTTGCCAAGGGTGCGAAGACGGCGGCCGGTGGCGCTGAGGAATTTTGCGAGCTGTTGCATCATGGATCTCCTGTTGATTGCATTTCATTGCGGGGATGAAGAGCGAACCGGAAAGGAGAGCTGCACCCATAGGGCCGAAGCGGAGCGGAGGACCTGAGGGCGCCTGAATTTTGATGCGCGAGGAGCCACAGGCGGGGAAAATTCTGGCGTCATCAGGTTGCGGCCAGACGTCCGGGACGCACCATCCCTGATGTCGATGAAATGAGATCGACACGAGATCTTCGGCAGCAAGTGACGCACACGAAGTCGTTCGACGCCTCCCCTCAAAACGGTGGCTCCACGCTGATGCGCCCGTCCTGCTCGGCCTCAATGGCTGCAATCTCGGCCTGTACCATCTCCAGCTCCGCCGCAATCTGGCGACGCTCAGCCGGATCGCAGGTGTTCCTGAGTTCGGCCTTGAGCTCTTCGCGTTGCATTTCGAGAGAAATCGTCATCGTCGTCTCCTTGACGTTTGTGAAAGACGGCGCCGCGCGTCATGGCGAAACGGAGGGGTCAAGCAGCGCGGGACGCGACCGCCAGAGGCGGCGAGTGGAGGAGTCGATTTGCGGAAGCCGCCATAGGCGGGAGGAGCAAATTGGAGGCGCCGCTCGTGCTGGACGCCTTCGATTCGCCATGGCACCCTTGGACGAACTGAGCAGTTCCCACCTCCCGTATGGCAGCGAAAAAGCCGGAAGCAGGCTCGATGCCTGCGCCCGGCTTCTTCAATGGGACGGAAAAGAGCCCCGCCTTTCGGCGAAGCTCTTCGGGGTGATCAGGCCTCCCGCTTCGGGCGGTTCCAGATGAGGGCGTATTCGCCGTTCTTCTCGCTCGGCCAAAGGGCTGCAGTGATCGGGGCGTTGAAGCTCGGATCGTCCAGCTTGACCGAGATGTATTCCTCGCCGTCGTTGGAGACCGCTTTCCAGCCGGCGCCGACCTCGACGCCGTTGCTGGCGGTGATGCGGAAATCCGGAGCGTCGCGCGAGACGCGTTCGATCGGGTTCAGGCGGGCCTTCATGCTAACGGTGAGAGTGCGCACGTTGCCGATGATGGAGTTGTTGCCGTTGGTGGTGAATTCGCCGATGACTGCCATTGTTGTAACCTTTCCGGTTTGCTCGGGCCGCGCCCATCGCGTCCTCGATGACGGTGTTAAGACCGACGGCGATCGACGCCGCACCCCAACGGGGCCGGAACGAAGCGGAGGATGGCCGGGAGCGGCTTTCTTGGCCCGCGAGGAATGCGAACCTGTTCGCAGGGGAAGAAAGTTGCGTATGGCCGTTGCGGCCAAGGCGGTCGAGACGAAGGCGTCCTTCGGTCACACCAGATCCATCGAGGTCTGCGTGGGTGTGGCCAGCCGAACCGGATCGCGCACGACATGCCGAGAGACCTACCGGTGAGTTCACCAGCATCGCGCTGCCGGCACGATCGTTATGGCACCATGCTCATACCCCGTCACGGCTGCGGTCGTGCCGTTCCGTTCGAACCCCTCGCCGAATGATGGGTCTGCACTACCGACCGTTCGACAATCGAGCTCATCGTCGACTGGATGGCGCCTCATTCTGCCGGCAAGGACTTCGGTTTGCATGCGATCCCGCCCAGCCCTCAGCGCCCACACCGCACCGGTTGGCCGGCACGGAAGGTAGTTTCGGACTTCAGGGACTGGCTGGGCCGGCGTGTTTTACGGCAGAGGTCCGCAGAAGGCGGCATGCCTTCCGCAATGGCCGGTATCCGTGGCCAAGCCGCCCGTATGCCACCCTTAGACGCCACACGCCCTTTCCTGCAAAGCTCTGATCATGAAGCGTCAAGCAGCCTCCTGCGCGGCGGTCGCTTCCGGCTGAAGGTCATGCAGATAGGTGACAGCGCGCTGCGCATGCGCCGCCGCATTGAAGATCGCGCGCTTGTCGGAGCCGAGGATTTCGGCCCAACTCTGGATATAGGCGGCATGATCCGGGCGGGGTTCAAGCTCCGGCACGATGCCGAGATCGGCACACAGCATCGCTGAGCCCAATTCCACCAGCATTTCTTCGAATGCCCGTTCGCGACGGTCCTTATGGTAGCGGCTGAGATCCCTGTTCAGCCGCGCGGGACCGCCTGCCCAATGCAAGGTTTCGTGTGCTCTCGTGGCAACGAACGAGGCCACGTCGCGAAACTGTTCGGGCCGCGGCAGCTGGATGTGGTCGGTCGCGGGAGAATAATAGGCCTTGTCGCCGCCGTATCGGACAACAGCGCCCGTGTTGTCGAAGAAGCGATCGGTATATTCGATGCGCTCGAGTGGTTTGGCGATTGGGTCAGGGCAGCGGTAATAGTGATCTGCGAGACCATCGATCTGATCGCAATTGAAGACCGTGTACGCTTTGAGGAACGGGATATCGCGTTCAACCTCGCCACCACTCGCGTCTATCCCGGTTTTGGTGAAGCGGCTGGCATAGACGACGGTCGCGCCGCTCTCGCCCTTGCGCACGTGAGCGCCGAGTTCATTTGCCTGGCGCAGCGTCATCCATGTCGGCGACCTGAAACCGCTGGCGACGCTCTCCGACCACAGAAGGAGAACATTGAGGCCTGTGTACGGTTGGCCGTTATGCCGTAGGGGCCGGCTAACTCGGCCGGTCAGATTGGCCGCGCTCCACGGCTGCACCCATGGGCGGACGCCCTTTTCCAGGTCAGTGACGATCCTGTCCGTGATGCGGGCGTAGATATCGCTGCGCGTGTTTTCTGATTTCCTTGTCATGTCCAAACCTCCTTGGTCTGAAGGCCGCGCCCATCGCGGCCCCGTCGCGGAGGGCCGTAAGCAGGAGCGATCGGCGGAATGCGCACCGGAACGGCCGGAACGTATGTGGAGGACGGCGCAGCCGTTGCGGCTTGCCGCCGGCTCCTGCAGGTCCGACGAACGGGACGGGACCGCAATGCCGCGCTCCGTTCTCTCTTCATCTTCCTTTTCTATCCCCGTGAGCGTCGCTCCGGCAGTGACACAAAAAATGGCCGCCTCGGAGTGAGGCGGCCTCGTCACGAAACGGCGGAGCCAGATGCTCCGCCGGAGACGTCTCAGCCAAGAGCGTCCATCTGTGCCTCGGCCGCCTTGCGGTCGAGCGTCTGGCCGGGATTGCCGACTGGGCGATCAAAGGGCTTCCACGCTTCGCCGACAATCTGTTCGTAAGCCGCGACGGCGCCTTCAGCGGCCAGGCGCAGCGCGTGGGCCTGGATGCCCATGTCGGCTGCGAACTCGCGCTTGCGCTGGGCGGCGCTGTCGTACCCAACCGGGCCGTCGAGATCCTCGTCGCGAGCCTCTGATGCACTCTTGGCGGTCGCATCGCGAGCTTCGGTAACGGCCTTGCTGTAGAACTGGCCAGCGCCATGGGCCGATCCGACATAGGCTCCGACGATCCGCTGGAGATGGATTTGCATCGCCCGTTCGCCGAGGCCCTCGGAGAGGCCGGTCGCAGTCTCAATGATCAGGCGCTCGTGCATGTCGCGGATGCCGTCGCTGTCAAGGATGGCGGTTCCGAAGCTTTCGGCGATGCGCAGCGCCTGCGCTTCATCGGGGCATGTCAGGCGGACCATTTCGATGGTGGCGCCTTTGCGGAGCTGTACGACGCGGGCGGTGGTACGGTTAGGCTGGCGGGGAGAGGTAGCGGACTTTGCCATGGGGGTTTCCTTTCGGTTCGCCGAAGCGGTTCCGGCCCCTTGGCCGGTCTGTCCTTCGGTGCGGTCGAAAAGAACCGGCGCAAGCCGGACGGTTCAGGGTCCGGGCGGGCCAGATCGAGCGAAGCAGTCATGCGGACAAGCGGGTCTCCCAGACCTGCGAAGCCCGTATGGCTGTTTTGTCGAGAGCGGCATGACCGGCCGCCCCGCGGCGCAAAGCGGCCTTGAACCGGACGGGCGCTGGTTCAGACCGCAGCAAAACCGGAGGGCAGGCCGGCCAGGGGGCCGACACCAGATGTCAGCACCGCGAGGGATCTCATGCAGGATGCACCGGTTCCACCTCAATGCAGCCGCCTTTATCGCCGCCGATCCGAAGTCTATCGGCACGACATGACGAACGGTCAGCGACTGCCCGATGAACCCGGGAAGTAGGCCGCCCTCGTCCGATCGATACGGTTTACCGACAATGCAACGAGTTGATTGTCACCACGATGAGACCATGGGACTTGTCCTGCACGCCGAGTTTGTGTGCGATCATACGAATGCTGAATGAGTTAGCGCCACGTTGCGCAAGCTGGTGCTGGGAGGGAGAAATCCATCTGCTCCTCTCGGGGCCCCAGCTGATCCCCTCGCCAAGTCTTGCCTCCCGGCTTGGCTAAGGGCGAACGCACCTTAGCTCGGCCAGCACAATCCCCGCAAGTTTATGGTTCACGGCCTAGCAGTCAGAACCCTCAGCGCCTCAGAACAACCGGACGCTTCGGTAGTCTGTAGCGATCCAGCCACGTCGGTCCATGTGTGTTGCGAAGCTTACGCAGTACCTGACCGTCGTCATAGGGCGCCTCGCCCATCCAAGCGTAATTAAGGATGCGCTTCCATGAGCGCCCATGCCGGGCCGCGCAGACCTGCAGTGCGGCCTCCTCCTGCCCGGTGAGGGGCGGAAGCTTGTCGTGGCGTTTTCCACACATCGGGTCAACCCCCGCCATCGCCAAGGCTTGCCGCGTCATAAACGCGATGGCGGTAGGTCGGCAGACGGTAGCTCGTTCAATGACAAAGCGGGCCATGCCGCATTCCTCTCGTTGATGTCAGCACGTGGTTCCAGCCTCGCCTTAAGAGCGGCGATCGCAGCATCCTGCCGGGCGAGCTTGCGCGACAACGCCTCGATCTCGCCCCGGCGCTGGAATTCCAATGCCTGGAGATGAGACTGGAACAGCCGTTCGTCGGAGGGCGTCCAGCGTGACCCTGACCTTTTGTGCGTACGGCCGCTGGACTTCGCCTTCTGCGTGACCGTCACTCGCTCGGCACGGGCCGCAATCTGTCGCAGCACCAGATCGAGATGATGTCGCGTATCGCGCCGCGATGCTTGCATACGGGCGAGAAGAGGATGGGGACTGATCGTTGTCATGCCGCGCTCCTCCCCGCCCACGAGGCGAAGCTGGAAGGGCCGTCATAGGCAGCATGACGTGCTTCATCGATCACGAAGCCGAAGCGTCCGACCTCATATTCGGCGGATGGAACCAGAAAGCGGCGCTCGTCGACATGATGGTCTCGCTTGCCGCCGCGGGTGGCGATCACCTCGGTCATGCCGGGATGATGATCGGATCTGAGGGCAGAGATCACCACCCAATCGTCAGCATGAGCGAGCTCGAACGCCTTGCGATCATTCGCTCGGGATTCGCCCGGCAGCAGGACCTCGCCGGAGATTGTTTCCCAGGCTTCCGGCCACCAATTCTTGAGATGCCTTTCCGCGCTCCGCCGCTCATAGGACGTGAAGAACTGCGGATAGGTGAACGCCACGATCGACCAGGTGCAGTCCTCTTCGTACCAGCCGCCCTCCGCCCGCAGCATCGGATGAACCTTGCTGTTGCGATCGGCCGAGAGCTTGAAGCCGCCGTGACCGGCAGTGACATGCGAGACGATGCCTTCTGCATAGACGGTGGCGATTTGCGAAACGCCCCATGGCGTGCTGCAGGACATCCGCGTCTGCACGCGTTCGAGCAGAGCCAGCTCGCGCTTTTGCTCTGCCGTCTCAAGCACGCGCTCCCGGAACGCAGCCTCGTCGGCAAGGTTGCCCTCCTGGCCATAGAAGTCAGCGCGGGTCAGCTCACAAAGCGGACGGCGGTGGCGCCAAGCGCTTGCCAGAAAACCGCCGCCCGCCGGCAAGGAAAGCATGGCCAGCGTGATTTCGCCGATCCGGGCAACGGGAAGACCGTCGGCGCTGATGCCGAACTCCACCCCTGAATATTCAGAGGTAGAGCCGGCGGTATTCTCTGGGGACAGAGGCATCGTCATGCTGCCCTTCCCTCGACGTGATCGTCTGCGACTTCGTCGGTTGTCACCTCTTCAAGAACCGCCTTGGGATGTCGGTGGAGTTTGAGCCACACCTCGGCCGCCTCCCGGTTCGCAGCGAGATGGATCATGTGATGCGAGGGTCCGGGTCGATCAAAGACGCGGACCGATCCGATCGACGGGCGCTCGCTCACGGTGAAGGAGAGCGTGCTGTCGATGCCGAATGTTCTCAGGACGGTAACGACGATCGTGCCGTGGCCGCCGATATCGCCCTCATGCAGCGTAAAGGACGCCGGCGCGGTATAGCCGCCAAGGCTTCGAAAGGCCTCTTTCCGGATCAGACGGCCGGAGCTGTTGCGCGTCTTCCAGACGGCCAGCTTCTTGCTGTGCCGCTCTGGCGGGCGCGGTGTGCCGTCCGACCAGGAAACGAGTAAGCCGACCGCGGCGGAAAATGCGAGATGTGCAGACATGCAAATTCTCCCTGTTTTGAGGGGTAGTGAAAACGAAACCGCCGCCGATGGAGACCATCGGCGGCGGCAGATCATTCGGAAGGATTGGAGAGGGTTGGCTATTCCGCCGCGATCCCGTAAGCGTCCTGCTCATCGGGATCGGCCTCGTCGGCGTCATGATCGAAAGTCTCCGAAGAGGTATCTTCGTTATCGAACGGATCGAGGCTCTCGTCGTTCTCGGCTGACGCTTCATCTGCGGTGCTGTCTTCGACAGTTCCGCCATCCTCGTTCGCACGGTTTGGCTCGACTGCACTGCCATCGGTAGCGTCATTCTCCGGCCCGGTTGCATCCGTGTCGGCCGATGCCTCATCGATGTCGAGATAGTCGCCATGCTTCAGCAGATCGGCGATCTCGCTCGCATCCGGCGCAAATAGCGCCGAGGCATGCACGAAGTGACCCTCCTTGAAATGGTCGATCAGCGCGGAGCGAGTTTCCCGGACCTTCTCGCGTGGAAGCACATTCGCCTCCTTCGCCGCCGCTTCCAGCGCCTGACGCGACAGGCACAAGAGGAAGTCTTCGCTTCCCATATTGGGCAGGAAGCTGTCGGCGCCGATAGCGTTCCCTGCGATACGCGAGACAACACCGCTGTTCGACAAGCCGCGCCGGCAAGACAGGACCTCGATCAGCATCGAGCGGGCGGCGACCCGCAGTGTTTCCCTGTCGAAGGCGAGCTTTCCGTCTTCACCGATAAGCCCGGCGGCATGGCGTTTGAACCGCTTCGAACCGAACACATTGTCGTTCGCGCCGGAATCGATGCGGACGTTGAGGCCGGCGAAGGCAAGCACGAGCAACGCCATCAGCGTGTCGTCCTCGATCGGCGCGCGGCCGAGCGCCTCGTGAAGGGCATCGGTGCGGAAGTCGCCGATCATGTCCTGTCCCTTCTGGGTCACGTCCGGGCGGGACTTCGGCGCATCGACGATCGCGTCGTTGTCGAGGTCCTCGGCGGCGCCCGTCGTGGACGAGCCAGCTTTTGTTTTCTTCTTTTCTTCCGGCATCCGGTAGGCAACCGACTGCACCTTGCCGTCGCGGTCGAGATACATGCCGACATAGTCGGACTTCGACGGCTTGCCGTAAACGCGCTCCGCCTTCTTCGGCAGTTCCGGCTGACCCCAGTTATTCACTTCGACGATCGAGCCCTTCTTCGGCAGGTTCGATGTCATCCATTCCTGCTGCGCGCCCAGAAACGCTTCGACATTGGTCGTGTAGCGGCTGTCCTGGTCGGCGGGCGCAAACAGATCCTCGACCCATTCGATGCCATAGGCGCTCGCGAGATCATCGCCAAAGCTCGCATCCCTGGCGAACATGCGGGTCTTGGAGAGTGCGCGGGAGATGTTATACCAGTCGGCCCGCTCGGACTTCTTCGGCTTGTTGGCCTTCCAGACCTCTTTCTGCTCGTCGAGCGATGCTGCGGCAATGGTCCGCAACTGCTGCTCGTTCGGCATGTCGCCAAGCCCCATCTGGTCGAGCATGGCCGGAAGCACGTTGGCAAGGAGCCTGAGCTTCCTGATCTGGCGGACCGGCAATGCGAGCGCCACGCCGATCGCTTCCTCGGTCCAGCCGAGCGCGACGAGGCGTTCGATGCCGCGCCATTGATCGACGGGATTAAGCGGCTCGCGGGCGATGTTCTCGACCATCGACCGCATGGCGCCATTGTCGTTGGCCGCTTCGACCACAAGGACCGTGATTTCTTCCAGCCCGGCCGCAATTGCCTGCTTCACGCGGCGATGGCCGGCCTGGATGATGTAGCCGTTACCGCCGTCGACTTCCGGGGAAATGACCGGCGGCTGGATGATGCCGACCGCCTTCACCGTTGCAAGCAGCAGCGCGTCGGATTGCGGCGAGGATTTAGAGCGGCGCGCGTCGTCGGGATTGTCCTTCAGCGCACGGGGATCGAGTTTTAGGATCTGCATGGGATCTGTTCCTTCCGGGATATCGGAACCGGCACCTCGCCGGTCCTTCCTGCCTTCAGCTCTTTCCGAAGACATCTCCCGGACCGCAGGGCGGTTGGAGCGGTGCAACTGCGCCCGAGCGGCCCTGACCGTCAGGGCGAGCGGGGCGAAGCCTTGCGAGAACGACGGACAGGGTTGCGCAGGGGGCGGTTGAGCGACAGCGTCGCCGGGAAGCCCGATCTGCGAGGGGGTTCTCTTTCCCCGTCTCTTCTCAGACATCTTGAACTGCCACCATTAAGGTGGCATATTAGGCCATGGAAAAGATGCGGCCGACATACGACCTCGAAGCAATCAAAGCTGCCTTGGGGTCTTTGCAGGCCCTGGCGATCACGACGACAGCACTTCGTGATGCCGCGGCTCTCGGTTACGATCGCGCTGCCATCGTTTCAACGATCGGAGGGATCGAGCGGCGCATGTTCTACAAGTCGATGACGACCAATGCCGATCATCGCGTCTGGCAGGACGTTTATCACGTACCAGTGCCGAACGAGGACATCGTGCTCTATGTGAAATTCCAGGCGGACGTGATTACCGAATTCCGGGTCATGTCGTTCAAGGAGAAATAGGATGGCATCTGCAGAAAAGATACTGCCCGACACGATGGTCTCTCCGGAGACCGGTGAGGTCCTGCTCCGCGACGTTCGCCCCTTCGTTGTGACCTATAAGGGCAAGAGCAGGACGGTCGATCTGCCCGGTTATTATCCGGAAATAGGCGATGACGGCGTTCATGTCGGCGATGACATGGAGGTGACGGATGCAGCCCTGCGCGCGCTGAAGGAAGAGGTCGAGGGTATTCCCTCACCAACCACGATCCGACGCGTGCGACAGAAACTGAACCTGTCGCAGCGGGAGGCGGGAGGCATTCTCAAAGTCGGAGAGAACGCCTTCGACAAGTACGAACGCGGGCTGGTCGAGCCGAGCGGCCCGACCAGCCAGTTGCTGCGTCTCCTTGACCGTCACCCGGAACTGGTTGACGAGCTGCGTCAACAGACGGGCTAAGCGGCCGCCCTGTCGGCATCCGCGTCGTCGCGCAGCGAGTTCGCGAGCGCTTCCTCGACCTCCCGGAGTTTCAGGCGCTTGTCCGCGAGCTCATCAGCGAAGGCGAAGGCAGCGCCGTGCCGGAATTGATAGGACGTCAGCCTGCGGCGATACTCTCCCAGACGCTGGCGGTAGCGCTCCCGCTCCTGTTCCAAACCGTCGAGCGCATGTTCAAGACGGGAGATCGCCCCGAGCGGCGTGACGGTGACCGGCAATTCGATCTCGTAGTCGGCTCCGGTGCGCTGGAGCAGCGTTTGGTAGTGGTAGTTGTCGCCACGGCCGAACGTTTCCCCGGTGTAGACGAGGTCGAAGCCGCCGATGCTGGCGATTTGGACCTTGCCCTGTTGCTGTAGCTGAACCAGTGTGAGGATTTCCTTCATCAGCGCTCGTCCAGCTTCCTTGCGCTCTGTATATGGCTTGCCCGTCACGGTCATGGCGAAACTTTCGCCTGACGTCGGCGTCAGACGTCCGATATCCCGGCCGATCTCATCGATGCGTCGCTTGGCAGTTTCGATCTCACGCTCGGCATCGCGGATCTGCCGGCGGACGGCATACTGGTCGTCCTCATGGGCGGCCCGCAGCCGTTCGAGCCTGGCGATATCGGCCTCCAGTCCGGCCTTCTGCAGCAGGCGCTCGTCTCCGGAGGCGATA
The DNA here is from genome assembly GCF_004343065.1 of Neorhizobium sp. S3-V5DH. NCBI lineage: Bacteria > Pseudomonadati > Pseudomonadota > Alphaproteobacteria > Hyphomicrobiales > Rhizobiaceae > Neorhizobium > Neorhizobium sp. S3-V5DH. The sequence continues at coordinate 50,546 of NZ_SMCL01000013.1, read as the reverse complement.
GCCTTGGCCATCGCGAACTGATTGGCAGCCCCTTCGTTGAGGTCTTCAAGCCTGCGAATCGATGTGTCACCGCTGAGCGCGGCAGCAATGAACCGGGCCTTGCGCTCGTTGTTCTGCCACATCGTCGCGTCGAGAGACCCTTGCGTGGCATAGGCGAAGATATCGACCTCATCATGCTGGTTGCCCTGACGGACGATGCGGCCCTCCCGCTGCTCGATCTGTGACGGAAGCCACGGCACATCGAGATGGTGCAGCGCCTTCAGGCGGAGCTGAGCATTAACGCCGGTGCCCATGGTCTCGGAGGAGCCGATCAGGAAACGCACTTTGCCGGCGCGAACATCGCCGAACAGGCGCTGCTTGGCTTCCGTCTTCTTGAAGTCCTGCATGAAGGCGATTTCGGAGGCCGGCACGCCCATGCGGATGAGCTCGTCGCGGATCCAGCGATAGGCCGAGAAGCCCCGCGATTTCTCGACGTTGAGCGTGCCGAGATCGGAGAAGATCATCTGGGCCGCGCCTGGAAGCTCGTATGGCTTGCCGTCCGGACGGATGTAAGTGATATCCGATGTCTCCCGCCAGATCCGGTGGGCATTGCGGACCAGGAGATTGAGCTTGTTGTCCGGCTCATCCCCCATGGCCGGCATCACGAGCCTGAGATCGATCGCCGCATGGCGGCCGTCGATGATGACGGAAAGCAGAATGTCATCGCCTGGCTCCGGTGGACGATCACGCTCCTCGATCGCCTTGATGCGGGTTTCGAGGATCCGCTGGTAGGTCTTGAACGCTGGCGTCGGGGCGGCGGTCAGGATTTGCCTCTTGCCGGTGGCGATCTCGGGCACCTTCACATATGCCTTGAGATCCTCCGGCATCACCACGTCGGCGAAGGCGCGGAACATCGCGATCAGTTCAGGCACGTTGACGAAGGAGGCGAAGCGGCTGACCGGCTTATATTTCCCTGACGGCTGAAGCTCCAGCTCCGTCTTTTCGTCACCGAAGTTAGACGCCCAGGCGTCGAACTCGTGCAGGCCGCGTTCGCGCAAGACGTCAAAGCCAAGCAGGCGCTGGATGGAGAACATTTCCCCGAGCGTATTGGTGATCGGCGTGCCGGACGCCAGCACCAGAGCGCGGCCGGGGCTCTTCGTCTCGATGAAGCGCGACTTGACGTAAAGGTCCCAGGCCTTTTGCGAGCCGTTGGGATCGATGCCCTTCAGCGTCGACATGTTGGTGGCGAAGGAGAGTTTTCGGAATTCCTGCGCCTCGTCGACGACGATCTGATCCACGCCGATCTCGGAGATCGTCAGAAGATCGTCCTTGCGGGTGGAAAGGCCCTGCAAACGTTCTTCCAGTCCCTCCTTCAGCCGCTCGAGGCGCTTGCGCGAGACGCGGTCCTCGCTGTCGACCTTGGTCAGCAGATCCTCATAGAGCTGTAATTCGTCATGGATCATCTGTTGCTCGAAAGCCGAGGGCACGCCGATGAACCTGAATGCCGAGTGGGTAATGATGATCGCATCCCAGACAGCAGTTGCCGCGCGGCTGAGGAAACGGGCGCGCTTGTCCTTTGTAAAATTGGTCTCGTCGGCGACGAGGATCCCTGCGTTGGGATAGAGCGCCAGAAACTCGCGGGCCGCCTGCGCCAGGCAATGGCCGGGCACGACAAGCATCGCCTTGGCGATCAGACCGAGCCGGCGCTGTTCCATGATGGCCGCCGCCATGGTAATGGTCTTTCCAGCGCCGACGGCGTGGGCGAGATAGGTCGAGCCGGAGGAGATGATCCTCCAGATGCCGCGTTTCTGGTGGCCATACAAAGTAAAGGCGCCTGAGGCGCCCGGAAGTTGAAGATGGCTGCCGTCAAACTTGCGCGGCGCGATATTGTTGAACCGGTCATTATAGACCCGCGCCAGCCGGTCGGTACGATCCGGATCAGTCCAGACCCAGGTCTGAAAGGCGGTCTTGATCTTCTGCAGCTTGTCGCGAGCCGCTTCGGTGTCGACCACGTTCAACACCCGGCGCTCGCCATCGGCGTCCTTGAAGGTGTCGAAGATCTGAGGCACCCGCGAGTTCAGGGCGTCGGCGAGTAACTCGCCCGCGTGTCGGCGGTCCGTCCCCCATTCCGACGTGCCGGTCGCGATATAACCGAGTTGGCGCGCTTCCACCGTCCATGACCCGACTTCCGGCATGTGGTGGATTTTGATCTCGGCGCCCATCGTCTCCCTGACGAAGGCGACCACATCGGAGGCCGGGATCCATGGCGCGCCGAGCCGGGCCGTGATATCGGACGGCCGAAGATCGGCGGGCTGCACCTCTCGCAACGCGCTGACATTCCGTTTGAACGCCGGATCGAGCTCGGCGGCTGCGATGGCTGCGGCAAGTTTCGTGCGCACCGGTCCGGAGAGATAAGCGTCCGACGTCTGCCATGCGCCATCTGCCGGGTTCCGGAAGATGGCATCACCGAGATCGGCAATCACCGCATCCGGATCGCGATGCAGCAGTTCGGCGATATGGTCGATATCGACGTAACCACGTTCATTCAGCACGACGGCGAGTGCATCGGCAGGAGATGTGATGGTCGGCGCAGCCGGCGGCGCAATCACCCGTTCGGAAAAGATCGGACCCGGCTTCGCCGTGTCGGTCTCGAGATCGTAGTGCTCGATCGAGGCGACCAGCCAGCAATCGGGATCGTCGCGGAAAGGTGCAAGGTTCGGCTGGCGATGGGTCTCCTTGACCTCGCCGGTCTCCGCATCCTCCTGGATCGAAACGGTGGTATGATTGATCGGCCCGAAGTCGCGCACGAAACTCGACCAGGCGATGCGCAGGCGGACCTGAAGATCCTTCCACGGGCGATCCAGTTCCTGCGCCGTCAGCACCTCGCGCACCGCGTCGCGGATCGGGATCAGCTTCGAGATAATCCGGGCATGCTTTTCCGAGATGCCATCCCCGGTGCGCCCCTTGCGCACCGTGACCGGCACGGCCGCGCCTTCGAGCATCTGCATCAGACCCTTTGTGCGGTCGAGGAAGAAGCTGCCCTCGCGAATGGCCCTGTCCTTCGGCCGCAGATCAACGATCTCGCCGAGCTCATCCTCCAGATCGATATCGATGGGCGTCGGCTCGCCGTCATAGAGATCCGCCGGAAGGTGTTGAATGGCGGCGGTAAGGGCGGTTTCCAGATCCTCGCCGGCCCGGGGCAAGCAGGTATAGGTCTCGCCAAACGGTCCGGAGGTCAGCGCGTGGGTGCCGAGAACGCAGTGGGGGTGCCGGGCGAACCAGCGATTGACCCGGATCGCGCCCTCATCCTCAGTGGCCGGGCGCACCTCGTCCACATCGAGCCATGTTTGGTCCCCGTCCGGCTCGCCAACCTTGCGCTTGCGGAAGAACAGGATGTCGACCACGACGTCCGTGCCGGCGTCCCGACGGAAACTGCCTTCGGGCAGGCGGATGGCCGCGACCAGGCTGGCGGTTTTGGCGATATGCTCCCGCGCCGTCGTGTCGACCTTGTCCATCGTGCCATGCGAGGTAACGAAGGCAGCGAGCGCGCCGGGCTTCAAGAGGTCGACCGACCGCGCGATGAAGTAGTCGTGCAGGCGCAGGCCGAGCGAACGATAAGCGCGGTCCGAGCGTACGATGCGATCGGAAAAGGGCGGGTTGCCGATGGCGAGATCGTAGATCGCAGACAGGTCTGTACGGGCGAAGTCGCCGGTGATGATGCGTGCCTTCGGCTGCAGAAACCGAGCGATCCGCGCTGTCACAGGATCAAGCTCGATACCTGTGACATAGGACGTGTCACGGTATTCTTCAGGCATCAATGCCGGAAAGAGGCCCGTGCCGATGCCCGGTTCCAGCACCCGGCCACCGCGCCAGCCCATGCGCTGCAATCCGGCCCAGATCGCCCGGATGATGAACTCCGGCGTGAAGTGGGCATACTGGGTGCAGCGCGACAGGCTGGAATACTCGCTCTCGGATACGGCGCTCTCGAGCGAGTTGCCGAGATCGTCCCAGCCCTGCCGGAAATCTATCTCGCCCGGACGGCGGAAGATGCCGTTAGCAAGCTCACCGGCGCCGAATCCGGTGAAGCGGATCAGACGCTTCTGCTGCTCGCGTGTCGCAGCGATGTCTAGTTTTTCCAGTTGGTCGGCGGAAAGAATGGCCGCGATGTTCAACCGAGCGCGCTCCTTCCGCGAGGCGGCCAGGCGGCGATCCTCACCATCCTCGAAATAGAAGTTTTGACGGTCGCCCTGTTTGCGCGCAACAGGTGCCGGAACGACGACAGGCGGCCGCATGGCCGAGGCGGGTGCCGGCGGTGTGGGGTCGGGATCGTCGTCATTGGCAGCCTCGGACGCAAAACTGCCGAAGGCGGTCAGGCCAAGGCCAAGTCCTGACGAAAGAGCGGTATTGCCAAACATGTCGATCGTGAAGGGATCGTTGCTCATGATCAAATCTCCTTGTGAAAGCGCGCGTTATCGGTCCGCCACTGGGGCGGCTAACAGACGCTGATTGACGGTGGGGATCCCGCTACGACGGGAGGTTACGACCACTCGATGATGAAGAGTTCCATCGAGTCCTCATCAAAGGTGATGGCGAGATGCCTGGGGTTCGCGGTGGCAGCGATCATCGCCTCCAGCTGGTCGGCATCGAGGAATTCCACACCGTCATCTCCGCCAAAGGTCTTGCGCTTCACCTCGAACCAGTCGTCGTTGGTGCGAGGGTCGCATTCGAGCGCGTAGTCGACGAACGGCTTTTCGCCGTCCGGCAAGTTGCCGTTCGAGCACAGGTAGACACCGTGATCACCCACCAGCCAGACGCCCGGCTGCTCGTCGCGACCGGGATGAAGGCCATAATGGGGATTTCGAAACCCGCCATTGGCTTCTGCGTCGGCGCGGCCGCGGGCGATCACCGCCCGTACGGATTCGATCGGGAAGGAAAGCATGGATAGCATCCTCCTCACGCTGCGATCGCGGCAGGCAGAAAGCGCAAATGCACCGGAAGCTTGGCGGCGATCTCATCCTCGGTGAGATACTCGAGCAGCTTCAGGATCGTGCCCTGGCGTCCTCCGTAGGACAACAAGGTGCGCTTGCCGCGGTCCTGGTCTGGCCAACGCTCACCGGCATAGCCGCGATACTCGTCGGTCGTGCTCGACCAAATGTGCTCCAGGCGTTCCTCGCGCGTCATTGCCCGAACGGGCCGGGTTTCGCGCTCGACAATCGCATCGCGCATCCGTTCGGGCGAACCCCTGTCGGCGAGATCGCAATAACCGTGGAAATGCCGCATGCAGGCATCGATCTTCAGCGTGTAGAAAACACTGGTGATGCTGTCGGTGAGGAATTCGCGCATGGCGAACATCTCACCGCGCGTCCAGAGCGGCGGCAGGATCTCGAACATATAGTCGTGCGACGACGGGCCGATCTCGAACCACTCGCCGCTGTAGAGTGCACCATCATCGCCCTCCCAGCGGTTCGGGCGCTGCGCGTGTCGATCGAACATGCGGAACATCTGCCGGCGATCGGCGACACCCTGATAAACTTTTCGGATAGGAGAGAAGGTCATGAGCGGGCTCCTTCAGCCTCGTCCGGGCGCGAGTGCGGCGGATCCTCATGGTCGCCATCTTCTCTTCAGCCCTTCCTGACCCCTCCCCTCAAGCCGCCTCTCCGTCCGGACGGGTCAAGGGCCGGCGTGGCCGGGCGAAGCTTCACCCTTGACGCGGCCGGCGGGCATGCGGCAGTCCTCCCTCTCTTTCCATTCTTCTTTCGCTTCTTTCTTTCTCGCGAGCGCGTAGCGCATCATTCCAGTCCTCGGCCGGCGGCTTCAGCCGTAACCAGTCGCAGCCCACCTCATCGGCAATGTCGCGAAGGCGGCCGGCAAAACTTTGCCCTGGCTATTGGCATCGGTGGCCGCGACCAGAACAGCGCCGGGACGCGCGGCCAGCTTGCGGAGGGCGACGTCAGTCGTCGGCGACCAACCACCGCCGGTACTGAGATAGAGGCTGCCCTCACGCAGTCCTTCGAATGCAGCCAGGCTCATGGCGTCGATCGCTGCTTCGGTGACGCATAAGCGCAGGGCGTCTTTGGCACCGAGCCGGAACAGCACTTTCGATCCGCCAGTCGAAAATCCCCGCCAGTCCGGGCCGCGCTCTTCCCAGCCGGTCACGGCACCATCGTCATCGACATGGGCCGCCCACATACCGCCGTAAGGCCCCTCCCGCAGGACGTTGGTCTCGACAGCCGCCCGGATGACCCTGTTCGGTACGTTTCGATCGGTTGATAGATAGCGCCATGTCATAGACCCGCGCCATGGCTCTCGCCGGCCGTCCCATCGCTCCCGGATGGATGCTGAAGGAGCTGCATCGCGCTTTGAGCGTCGCCACTCCGGCTCCCGCAAGTCGACCGCGACCAGCGACGCGACACGATTTAAAGCATCTACAAAGAAGAAGCCCTCTACGTGCTGAACGAGGCTGAAGACATCGCCTTTTGCTTCGGACAGCGGGTCGAACCATCCCCTGCCGCCGTGTATGACGATAATAATCTCCCCGTCGCGCCGGTATTTGATTGCCCGCCGTGTGCTTTCCTTCAGATCGACCGCGAACCCTGCCTGCTCCAGCACGACGGCACACGGGACACGATCCCGCAGGTCTTCCAGTTTCTGTTTTTCCATCCTTCTGCCGGCGCTCCTGGCGCCGCCCTTCTTTCCAGACTCTTTTCTCCCGCAATTTGCGGGACCATTTCTCACGGTCCGCGAAGAGCAAAGGAGGCAAGGGCGCGGCTGGCAATCTGCAGATTTGCGCCCGATCCAGATGACATGCCAGCAGCGGCGCAGCTTCCCTTGCCGCCTGCCGCTCGCAAGCGGCACCAGGAGGTGAAGGGTCTTAATGAGACCCACCCGGAACGTATTCATGCACGATCTCCAGATCGTCTTCGTCATCGAGTTCGTCGCTCGGCAGAACGCCGAACTCGTCGCCGGACCTGAACAGCGTGACTGGAACCATCAGGGTGCGGGAAAGCTGGAAGGCGTGGTTCTGTGCGAGAGAAAGATCGGTGTTCATCTGAGGCTCCATCTTTGGAGCGGGCCATTCCCGCTCGATGGCTCCCGTCAGTGTCCGGAACCGGTCGCGATCACCGCGAAGGCAAAGCCGAGTGGCCGCACGCTTGCGTAGCGGACCCCGTCAGCGGGTTGATCGACGGAGATCCGGGGCTGGACAGGAAGCCATCCATCAAGAGCGGGATGGGACGCCTCCGTGGGCCGCCTCGGACAAACATTGATGATACTGTTGCGGATCTTGTCGTGATCCCGACACCTTGGCCGTTTGTTCAGCCTTCAATCAGGTCCGAGGATGCCCCGTCGAGGCGGTGCCCCACTTGATTTGACGACAGCTCGACTTCTCGTGTGACCATGATAGAGAGCCCATGGAGCCATCCTGTTACCTCGGATGAGCAATCGAAGGGTCGCGTGCGCGCCCTGGTGATTGGCATCGCATGTTGACAATTCCGGTATCGACAGGAAAAAGCTGCCATCAAAGTAGCAGCGGCGCCTCAGGTGCGGCCTTCTTCTTCGTCCACAGCTCGCTTGTCCGCTCCATCGTCACCAACTCTGGCGGAAATGTCCGCTTCTGGAACGCGAGCGCATCATCGAAGCTACCGTGAAGCCACTGTTCGTATTCGCCAGCATGCAAGAGAACCGGCATGCGATTGTGCACCGGCTGGATCGCCTCATTGGCGTCCGTCATGACGCCGGAGTAGACGGGACCCCACTCGTCACTGACCCGCCACAGCCCCGCCCAGGCAAAGATTGGCTGGTCCTTGAGCGAAAACCATGTGCGCGTCATCCGGCCCTTCTCGCCTTCTGCTTCGGCAAAACCCGTGACCGGGATCAGGCATCGCCATTGCGGTTTTCGAGCGAGGCCGACCCACATGCCTTTCGCAAGGTCTGCTATATTGTTGACCGGCTTCGGCTTTGCCTCTGGCTTCATGGTTTTCAGGCGCAGGGGAAATCCCCACACCATCGAGCGAAGCTCGCGAACGCCTTCATTCTCCGTCACCACCATCCCGGGCGTGCCGGGGTAAACTTCCTCGGGAGCGTTGGATTGCATCGGGTTCGGCACGCGAAAGTGCGCGGCCACTTCCGCGGCGGAAAGACGGACGGTGTACAAGTTGCACATATGGCAGACCTTTCAACACGAACCTTGGCTACATAAGCATGTTGTCCCGGCGCGGTGAAGCCTTGGAGGGTGAAACGCCGCTTTGCCAGCGATCGCGCGTATGGAGGACTTCGAAGTCATCGGATGACGGCGGCTCGCGGAACTGGAATGCGATGACGTCCTCGATCGAACCGTGAAGCCAGCGGTCATATTCCTCGGCTTTTAGCAAAACAGGCATGCGGTCGTTAAATGGCCTGATCTTCTCATTGGCGGTCATGGTCATGCCGGCGAACACCGGGCCGAAGTCGGGGGTGTTCTTGCAGAAGCCCGCCCAGGCCATCAGGGGTTGGCGGTTCTTCGAAAACCATGATCGGTTTTTTGCCCCTTTGACACCGTCGGGGTTGGCGAAGTGTGTCAAAGGGATCAGGCAACGATATCTGGGATCGACAACGATGCGGTCCCAGAGCGGATTGGTGAGATCAGCGACGAGACCTATCCGGCTCGGGGGCCCGCCCTCGCGCCGCATGTCGCGGGTCTGTCGCGGAAAGCCCCATGGGATCGACTTCAACAGCCTCAACCCGTCTTTCTCAAGGACGATCAGTCCGGGAGTGCCTTCGACCGTTTCGTTCGGCACCTCAATCGCCGGCGCCATGTCGACGGCGAAATGCGTGACAATCTCCTCCAGGCTTTTGGTGACTGCAAACAGACGCGACACACGGGTCTCCTCAGTGGAAGTTTCTGGATTTGATTTTCAGGTTATCGATATGGAGGTCAGGGATATAGATGTCGCGCGCCTGCACGGCAGGCTTGGGATTGTCTCGCGGATCAGGTCCTCCTCCGTGCTTGACCTGGTCGCCGCGACCATGGGGAAGCGGGAAGTCACCGAAGCCGCCGTCGCGGTTCCCAACGCTTGCCAGATCGTTCGAGAAATCGAACAGGCGCTGCGCAACGAGGTGAACGACCTCGCCTTCCCTCTGAATGCGGCCATTGATCGCCATCATGCTCGCGGTCATCAGAACCCGCCGCTGGCGCTCGAAGAGCGAGGGCCAAACGACAGCGTTGACGATACCGGTCTCGTCTTCCAGCGTGAGGAACATGACGCCCTTGGCCGATCCCGGCCGCTGTCGCACCAGAACCAGACCCGCCGTCCACAACCATCTTCCATCGCGCTGACCCATGGCTTCGGCGCAGGTAACAATACCCTTCCGATCGAGGTCTCTTCGAAGAAACGACACCGGATGCGCCCGCAGGGTTAGACCGGTGTGTGAATAGTCCTCGACTACCTCCCTGCCCTCGGTCATCGACTTCAGCGCCACTTCAGGCTCCTGCATCTCGGCGATCACCTTGGCTTCTCGCTCAGCGGCGGCCGCCCAGAGTTCCAAGGGCTCATCCCTCAGCGCCTTGATATCCCAAAGTGCCTGTCGCCGTTCCAGTTGCAGCGATGGCAGGAAAGCATCTGCCTCAGCCAGTTTGACCAGCGACGACGGCGTCACTCCGGAACGCCGCCACATGTCGTCGGCTGAGACGAATGGTTGCTCTGCCTGAGCCAGGATGATGCGCGCGGCTTCGTTGGTGGACAGTCCCTTGACGACACGCATGCCGAGACGAACAGCAAAGCGGTCGGAATTGCCGATCCGCTCCATCGTGCAGTCCCAACGCGAGCGGTTGACGCAGACCGGCCGGACCTCGACACTATGGTTTCGGGCATCCTGGACGATCTGTGCGACGCTGTAGAACCCCATGGGCTGGCTGTTGAGGAGCGCCGCACAGAATACATCCGGGTGATGACATTTCACCCAGGAGCTGGCATAGGCGATCAGCGCGAAGCTCGCGGCATGGCTTTCGGGAAAGCCGTACGAGCCAAAACCCTCAAGCTGGGTGAATGTCTTCTCGGCGAATTCGCGGGTGTAGTTGTTCCTGACCATGCCCTCGACGAGCTTGTCCTTGAACTTCGAGACCCCGCCGGTGAACTTGAAGGTGGCCATTGCGCGCCTAAGCTGGTCGGCCTCACCCGCGGTAAAGCCCGCGCAAGTCATCGCGACCTTCATCGCGCTCTCCTGAAACAGCGGGACGCCCAGCGTCTTACCAAGCACCGCTTCAAGCTCCGGTGTCGGATATTCGACCTTCTCCTTGCCTTCGCGGCGGCGAAGATACGGATGGACCATGTCCCCCTGGATGGGTCCCGGCCGAACGATGGCCACCTGGACGACGAGGTCATAAAATGTCCGAGGCTTCAGGCGTGGCAGCATCGCCATCTGGGCGCGGCTTTCGATCTGGAACGTGCCGAGCGTATCGGCCTTGCGGATCATCGCGTATGTGGCTTGGTCCTCCTGCTCAACGTCCGACAGACCCATCGGAATATTCTTGTTTTCCTTCAGCAGCTCGAACGATTTCGCCATGCAGGTCAGCATCCCGAGAGCGAGCACGTCGACCTTCATGAACTTCAGCGCCTCGATGTCGTCCTTGTCCCACTCCACTACCTGGCGGTCCTTCATGGTCGCCGGTTCGATCGGCACCAGATCGTTGAGCCTGTCCTGCGTCAGAACGAAGCCGCCCGGATGCTGGCCGAGATGGCGCGGCGCGCCCATCAGCTGGGAGCTGAGATCGAGCGCCAGCTTCAGGCGGTAGTCGGCGGTGTTCATGTTGTTGTCTTTAAGCTGCTTCTCGCCGACCCCTTCCGACCAGCCCCAGACGCCGGAGGATAGTTGGGTGATCAGGTCCTCCGGAAGCCCAAGTGCCTTGCCGACGTCACGCAATGCTCCCTTCGCACGATAACGGGTAACGGTAGAGCAAAGGGCAGAGCGTGAGCGGCCATAGGTCTCGTAGATCCATTGAATGACCTCTTCGCGCCGTTCATGCTCGAAATCGACGTCGATATCTGGCGGCTCGTCGCGTTCCATCGAGACAAAACGCTCGAACAGCAGGTCGCCGGTTTCCGGATTGATGCTGGTGACCCCGAGGCAGTAGCAGACGGCCGAGTTGGCCGCCGATCCCCGCCCCTGGCAGAGGATGCCTTGTGACCGGGCAAACCGGACGATGCTGTAGACAGTGAGAAAGTACGGGGCGTATTTCATCACCCGGATGAGTTCGAGTTCATGCAGGATCGCCTTGCGGACCTTGTCGGGGATCCCCTCGGGATATCGAGCGGCAGCACCCTCCCAGGCGAACTTGGTCAGCGACTGCTGCGCGTCGAGGCCCGGCACAAGCGCTTCTTCCGGGTATTGATACTGAAGCTCGCTCATGTCGAAACGACAGCGGTCGACGATTTCGCGGGTGCGCGCCAATGCTTCCGGATAGTCCGAAAACAGCCGGTGCATTTCTTCCGGCGCTTTCAGGAACCGATCGGCATGTCGTTCACGATCGAAGCCGACGCTATCGATGGTGGTCCGATTGCGGACGCAGGTGACGATGTCCTGCAGCTGCCGGCGACTGGGATCGTGAAACAGGACATCGTTGGTGACGACCGTCCTGACCTTGTGGCGCACGGCCATGTTCGACAGGTTGTGGAGCCGCAGACGATCGTTAGGACGTCGGCGCAGGCACAGCGAGACGTAAGCCCTGTCGCCGAAGATCGCGGCGATCTTCCTGACCTGACCTGCAGTGGTCTCGTCGGCCTCATCCGGGATCAGGATGGCAATCAGGCCGCCGCTATAGGCTTCCACATCCGAGAGATCGAGGATGCACTTGCCCTTGCCTCCCCGGCTCTTGCCGAGCGAAAGCAGGCGGGTCAGCCTCGAATAGGCTGGGCGATCGGTCGGGTAGACCAGGATCGACATGCCATCAGAAAGATCGAGACGACAGCCGACAACAAGTCTCACGCCCGTGGTCTTCGCCGCTTCCCAGGCGCGCACGATGCCAGCAAGCGAGTTGCGATCGACAACGCCCAAAGCATCAATGCCAAGCGCTGCCGCGGCGGCAAACAGTTCCTCGGCCGAACTGGCGCCGCGCAGGAACGAGAAATGTGTGGTGACCTGAAGCTCGGCATATCTCATCCGAACACCCCATGCAGAAACCACAAGTGCGAGCCCGTATCGGTATCCACCCCGTCGCCGGCACGATAGACCCAGTAGCGTGCGCCGGCCTCGTCCTCGACGACGAAATAATCCCGAACGGCGGCATGTTCTCTCGGACGAAGCCACCACTCGCCGAATATCCGCTCCGGGCCATCGGCCCGTTTGACGCGGCGACGCTTGCCGCGCCAAGTGAAGACGGCGGGCGGCTGATCGGGGAGAAGAGCGGTGACGTCGATGCGTTCCGGGTTCGCCAGCAGCCGCGAGGGCCTTGGCCATTTGGCAGCCCATGTCGCTCCAGTCTCGTCGGCCGTCGGGCTGACGCGCATCACCGATCGCTCGGGAACGTCGGAGGCGACGGGGATAACCCGGTAAAGCCGCTGGCCACGGTTGCCGAGAATATCGACAAGCGGCGTGACATCGACAACCTGCTCCTCGATGAGTGACGACGCGACCTGCCGCTCCTCCAATGGCTCCGCCATGATGGCGACAAGCACGAGCCGTTCGATGCCGAAGCCGGGGTCGATCTTTTCGATCCGGTCGCAGAGAAGCTTTGACAGCCGGGCGGGGTCACGCACCGGTTTTGCCAGCCCGGCTCGAATACACTGGCGGGTATTGTCGACCCGGTGGATGACCAGATCGGAGCGCCTGACGCCCAGACCACGTGCCTCCAGCTTGGAGGTGAGTTCGCCGACCAGCCGACGCACATATTTGGCGATCGTGTCCGCGGCGCCGATCGGCTCCTGAAAGTTCTTCGCCGCCGCGACGAGCTCTGGCGTTCGCAGAGGCTCGATAGGTTCTGCCATCCGTCCGAACAGTTGATCCAGCCGCCGACCGACCTCCGGCCCGTATCTCAGCGTCAACGGCGCGCGCGGCATGGCGGAGAGTTCACCGACCGTCTCGACGCCCATGACACGCAGCCCGTGAATCGTGTCGGGCGGAAGGCGCAGACAGTGGATCGGCAGGCCGGTCACCGCTTTCGCAACGCCGCCCACCGGAACGACGGTCGTCTCCGCCGACGTTACACGGCTCAGCGCATGCGCCGCGCCCCAGGTATCGGCGACCGCAGCACGAGCGGTCAGGCCTCGTCCTCTCAAGCCGTTGACCAGCCCGGAAATCAGCAGGGCTTCGCCGCCCTGCAGGTGATCGGCGCCTTCGGTATCCATGACGATACCGTCTGTGCCGTCGACGGCGACGACCGGGCTGTACTGCCGGAGCGCCCATAGCGCGAGGCGCTCAAGGGCAGCGGCGTCGGCGCTAGGATCAGCATCGATCATCGTTAGGTTGGCGACTATGGCCTGGGCTTTGCTCGCGGGCATGCAGACCTTGAGGCCAAGTTTGCGCGCGGCGGTGTCTGCAGCCGAGACCCAGCGTTTCGAGCCCGATTTCGAAATGACGACGAGAGGCTGGTCAGCTGGCACGGTTCCCTCTCCATGCCGTCGTATCCGGTCTGTTGGCAAAGTGGGGAAGTAGACACAGACGACCCTTGGCATCACAGGCTCCTAATTCAAACTCAGCACACTCGCCTGCTTTCACCCGCATCAGTTCCGCAAGCCATCGGGCGCGGCCGACCCCCGCCACTGGTAGTTCCTCCGACGGAAGCACGCTCACCCTCCACCGTGTCGTCGAGGCCGTCGGATTGCCGAAATCCGACGCTTCTGTCTGCCGCCGCCATCTGCGGACGACGAGCCCCATGGTTCCTGTCTTTTCGGCGGCCAGTTGAAGTCTTCGGGATGCCACCATCGGCAATCGAACCAGCTCCCCGACCACCGCTGCCAATCCACCAAAGGAGAGCCCTTCTTCCATGGACGCCAGGACATCCTCTTCCTTGTCGCCTTCGCAGAAGATCACGCGGTCGGGATGCAAGCCGGCTTGGGCAATCGCCGGGAAGAAGAGGTCAGGTCTTGTCAGGCACCAAAGCACCTTGCCCTTCGAGCGCGCGGCAATTCCGGCGGCAAACAAGGCCGCCGCCGCGCCATCGACAGTGCCGGCGCCGCCGCCTGCTATCTCGTGAAGCGCGCCGTATGATAGCCCGCCCCCCGGCAGATGCTGGTCCATCTCGCGAACGCCGAAAGGCAAGACGATGGCTTTTTTTGCCGCACTGCCCTCCAGGTGGGCGATGCGGTCTCTCAGCTCCTCGATGACCCGAGGATTATGGACGCGCGACATCGTTCACGGACCTCCTCAGCTCGCGTTGCACGGGACTTCATGCCCCTCAAAATATGGAGGTTCTCTTTTTGTTCCGTTGCTCGAAAAGAGTCAAGCGGGCGTCCGGAGGATAAATTAGGGCGGACTGAAACGCCGATATATGAATCACCAAACGAATCAGTGATGTAGCGGCGCGGCGCCAAGTATTTGCCCGGACTCATTTTTTTAGTCGCTAAAGGGCGTCAACGCCGCGGCGCGCAGCACCCCGGACTCCGATTTCCGTCGCTCGCGAGATTTGGCGGCCCTTCTTGCTTCTCGGAGCTCGTCGAGTGTCGGGTTCCACCACCCTCGGAGCCGCTCGTATTCCCCAGGCTCCGACCTCGCTGGCCAGGTATGGACGAGTTCCTCAAGGGTAACCCTTCGCGCCGGACGACGTCGTTCATAAGTCCGTCGAATGCTTCTCGGGCGCTTTCGATACGCTCCGGATCGAGGGGATTGCCGTCCGTGCTGAACCACTGATGACCGTACCTGTAATGCATCGGGGCGTCTGGAGCGACGAAGCGCGTCCCGGGAAGGCTGGCGCGCCAGGACGATGCCAGCGGCATGAGCTGCGCGCCCGAGGCACCGATCCCATGCAGGAAGACGATCAAGGTTTTATCGGACAACGGTTCTCGCTTTCGGGTTTTGACAAACCGAGGGCGCTCGACCCGTCATGGGGAGCGCCCTCGTTCACCCGGACGGCCGCGACCACGCGAAAATCATTTCGCGGCGCGGCCTGTCGTTGGTTTCGGGTGGTAGTCCCTAGATGATGATTGTGGGGACGATCTTCAAGATCGGATCCAAGTGAGCCCTCATCATCGCCAGAGGCTTTTCGACCGGGCGCCGCGCGTGGCGACATGAACGAGAACAGCCGTCGATAGAAGTATGCTGGAGACGAGAGCGGCGATCGAGAGCAGGCCACCGCTCGAGACATCGACGCTTGCGCGCAAACCGGCATTCTTCGACACGAATATCTCGACTTCAGCCCGTTGACGTTCGCCGTGTGCCGAAATTGTTCCTGAGCGAGCATCAGTCCCTGTGCTCCCGACGCTTGTATCCAGCGTTTGATCCATCAACCTTTTAGATCCGCTTCTACCTTCTTGCGGCTGTTGCCTACGTTTTTGACGGCGTCTTTCACTTTACCCTTCGAGACGCCTTCCTTCTTCGCTTCGTATCGGACCTCATGATCCTGTCCGCCTGCGACCTTCGCTCTGTCCTGCGCCCGGCCGCGTGCTGTCGTCGCCATAGCGATATCTCCTACTTGCTAAGTGATCCTGCCCCTAAACGTTTGATGATTCACGTTGTTCCTTGGCTTACGCGTCGGCGATCCCATCCTCGATAGGTGCCTGCCGGTGCACCCGGAATCAAATTGGCAACAAACGACGCTAAGCCATTGAAAAATGATTCGTTTCGAATCGGAACGAATCACCTCTTCAGACCTTGATTCGCCAGTAGCGATTCGGGAGTAACGGGTATGGCGAGTGGACACAGAGCCCAATGGAAGGGCTTCATCAAGTTCGGGGAAGTCTCTTGCGGGGCGGCTCTCTACACAGCGGCGAGCACCTCCGACCGGATCACCTTCAACACGATCAACAAGGCAACCGGCAATCGGGTCAACCGCGTCTTCGTCGACGGCGAGACCGAAGAGCCTGTGCCGAAGGAACAGCAGACCAAGGGCTTCGAGACCGAGAACGGCCAGTATATCGTCATTGATCCGGACGAGGTCGCCGCCACCATTCCGGAGTCAAACAAGACCCTCGAGATCGAAGCGTTCATTCCCTGCTCTGATGTCGATGACGTCTACTTCGACAAGCCCTATTACCTGACACCGGACAAAATGGGCGGCGACGCCTTTGTCGCGCTGCGCGACGGAATGCGGAAGTCGAAGGTGGCGGCGATCGCACGGACCGTCCTGTTCCGCCGTATGCGGACCGTGCTCATCCGGCCGCATGGCAAAGGTCTCATCGCCACAACCTTGAACTATGACTACGAAGTCCGCTCGTCGAAGAAGGCGTTCGAGGAAATGCCGAAGCTGAAGATTGAAGGCGAGATGCTCGATCTTGCCAAGCATATCATCAGCACCAAGAAGGGCGACTTCGATCCGGCCACGTTCGACGATCGATATGAAGCAGCGCTCGCCGCTCTGGTGAAGGCGAAGATGGAAGGCAGATCCCTGCCTAAGCCGAAAAAAGTCGAGGTTTCGAAGCCGAGCGATCTGCTTGCGGCCCTTCGCGAAAGCGCTGGCATGCTTAAGGCTACGGGGGAGAAACCGAAACGCACCGCCGCCAATGCCAACGCTGGCACCGGTCGGCAGCGCGCCGCGCGCGGAGCGGCTGCGAAGGCCGCCTCCTTCAAGGCTGCTCCGCAACGCACGGCGGGTTAGGAGACAGGCGATGGCAACGCGATACTACTGGAAGGGCTATCTCAAACTCTCGCTGGTCACTTGCCCGGTGGCGATGACGCCCGCGACGAGCGAGAGCGAGAAGGTCCGCTTTCACACGCTCAACAAGGAGACGGGCAACCGGGTCGTGTCGCAATATATCGACTCCGTGACCGGCAAGCCCGTTAAGGACGAGGACGAGGCGAAAGGCTATGCCCGCGGCGAGAACGACTATGTCATTCTCACGGACGACGATCTCGACCGGGTGGCGCTCGACACCGTCAAAACGATCGACATCGAGAAGTTCGCTCCGGCGGAATCGATCGAATGGGTCTACCTGGAGAAGCCGCACTACCTCATGCCGGACGACGCGGTCGGCAATGAGGCGTTCGCAGTCATCCGGGATGCGATGAAGGCCGACAAAGTCGTCGGCATATCAAAGCTCGTCGTCGGCCGACGCGAGAAGGCGGTCGTGCTCGAGCCGCGGGATGAAGGCATCGTCCTGTGGTCCCTGCGTTTCGGCGACGAGGTTCGGCCGGAGGAGGCATATTTCGAGGACATCGACGACGGGGCCGATCCCGATCTCGTGCCGCTGGTCCAGAAGCTGATCAAGCAGAAGACGAAGCGGTGGTCACCCGACATGGTCAGCGATCCTATTCAGGAAAGCCTTCTCAAGCTGATCGAGGAGAAGAAGAAGGCCTTGAAGCCGAAAAAGAAGACTGCGAAAGCGAAGGACGCCCCGGCCACCAACGTCATCAACATCATGGACGCCTTGCGGAAGAGCGTTGCCGACGAACTTAAAAGCAAGAAGGCAGGATGATGTCGCACGATTTTGAAATCCAGCTCTGCGAGCCGGCGCCCTTCTTGTATTTCGAGAATGGCCAGATGGCCGTGACCGATGGCGCGTCCGTCTGGCTTGTGATCGTCACGTGCGAAGCCATGAAGGCGACAGCGCGCCCGCCGGAAATGTCGCTTCGGCGGCTCGTTCGTTTCGTCGAGTATTACCGCGACCTGGCCGCGGCTGCGATCCGCCGTGGTGAAGACGTCGACGGCAAGGTCTGGGTGACGGAGGCGACGGTCCTCTCGTCGCCTCCGTCGTCCGAGGTGCACAAGGAACTGATCTCATCGGGACGTCGTCCGCCGAGCGGAATACCGCAGGAGCCGGCCGATGCCAGCCATGGTGCGTGAACACAGAGGATATCGTATCGCGATCTACAGCCCGAGTTCGCATTTCGCTGTGGTCACCGCCCCGGGAAGCAACCGGGTGCTTGACCTCCAGGAGAAGAGCCCCGATCCACCGTGGTCGAGGGGCCGCTTGTCTTCCTGGATCGCGCCAAGGCGTGGGTGGACGATCTCACGGCAAGAGAGCGGCCAAGTGTTACCGTCTCCGAGTAAACTACGCGGCGTGAAGCTCGCGCCGAACCAATCGCGGCGATAGGCACTCCTCGCAAATGCCATAACAGTCTTCGAAATTAACTGGGAAAAAGTTTCCTGATCGTAAGCCGAGATATCAATCGTAGAACGCGCTGTTGTCGACAGTGACGACGACGCTGTCTCTTAATATACGTTGGGGCTCGATTACTCGCGCTTTCATGCTTGCGGTATACGGATAGGAGTCGGAGAGAACGGCTCCCATGTCATTTCGGATATCCGATCTGGAGCCATACTGAAGCTCGACATAAACGGTACCCGCGATGGCCAGTTCTATGAACTCGTCATCAACGAACGTAATTGTGTAGTCGTCGATCTCATGTCCATCGACAGAGGTATGAGTTGATAGCTCATCAAGCTCCTGCAAGGTCTCCGATAGAAATTTGTCGAGAACCGTGTCGAAAACCTCTGTTCTCAACGAGCGATGGACTTCCTCTCGGCAAATCCGAGCTGCGTCATAGATATCCAACAAGCCGTCCAGCGAGTCATCCACCAGAACACGTATCTCCTCATCGTCATCGAGAATGGTTTCTTCCCGCACATGCGTTGAACGATTGAGCATTTCGATTGTCTTCAGCAGTGGTCGCGCGATCTTGCTCAGGTCAAGTTTCAGAACGTTTTCCACAAAGTCTCTCGGCAAAGCCCCTTGCACTATGTATGTGACCCGCTGCAACCGCGTCGGGCCTTTGGTATCTTTGACAAGCTCGTACCAACTACACGCCGTCACGAGTTGATCCGGGGCCATTGAATGAAGCACGTGACCCGTGAGTTCACGCATCGCTGCTGCACATAGGTTGCCCCGGATTGGATTTTCGCTCTCGCCGACAAGAAAGGCACCCTCGAGCACAGTCTTCATGAAATGATCATCGGGGTGTTCGGCGGCGAGCGATTCTCCCTTTGCACGAATCTCCGGCCATTCTGGGACTCTGTAGGGCATTGCTGTGTAACCCATTATTTGTTTATCGAGGTCTTCAGGAAAAGGAATCTGCCCATCGAGAGACAAACTTGGGCCTTTAGAACAGAGTCCGTGGTCGCTCTCGTAGCGTTCAAAGTTTTAGCTGCGTCACCATTCGCACGATCCGACTTGACGGAAATGGCACAACGATGGATTTCTTCAGCTCTGCTCTCGCATGGATGAGGATGAAGCTGTTGAATGGCGTCGCAAATCCCTCAGCGATGAATTCGACGACATCGCCGTTCTTGTCCTCAAGTTGCAGGGTTCCAGGGCGGGACATGCGTCGACCTGCAAGTGGTACGAACTCCGCAAGCGGGCTCAATCGGTCAACATGTTCGGGCAGTTTCAACTCACCAAACCGCTTCTGGAAAAGCGGCGAGAGTTCTACGCGACGGAGCTCGGAACGCATCCCGAGAACAGGGCATATTTCTACGGGGTTGAGGACAATCACAGCGCACGCGCGCTCATTTCGCCGGACATATTCCCTCATAGAGGCATAAGCGGACGCACCAAATTTTTTGCTCAACGCCAGCGGGACTTTTATGCCGAATGCACTATCGGCCGCCATTTCAGCGAAGCGCCCGTCTTGAAACAGGACGACCGATGCGAAGATGTTCGCCTCGCGCTCAAACTGGTCGGAGACATCCGGCGACAGCGACTTATCGCAATCCTGAATCCAGCGAAAAAGCTTAGATTGATGTGGGATGTGCTTGTGACCGGCTTCGTGAAGCTTGAGAAAATTCTGCTTGGATTCGGCAACCGTACCATCGACATGGATTATATCTTCTTGAACGTCGAAGATGCCCCTCACCTTCTCAATTGCCGATTTGATGAGGCTTGCCGCCCGCTCACCAAATTCGCGGGCATGACGAAGAAGCTGACGCGGATCGAACGCGCTCATTGGCGCAACGCGAAGCTTCGCGGCGCTTAGCAGATCTGGGACCGGCGTAGGCAGCCGGTCCCATGCGCTTGCCTTATTCAACAGATCGGTCGCTGCACGATGGATTGCTGCATACTCGCTCGCAGTGAGGGAACTGTCGTCAGGCTTCAAGTGGTCAATCCTTCTTCGATCGCAGATAACCGAGATACTTCAGCAGTTCAGATTCTTCGGCCTGCGTTAAGTTCAATTCAGCGAAAGTCGCCGCCCTCCCATGGCGTTCAACATCGGTACGCGTCGTCGTTATATAACCTGCTAACTCCATCAGTTTGTCGTAGTCCACGCCATAAAGGTTCGCGAGGGCATAAAGGATGTTTGGGGACGGCTTCTGAATTTTACCGTTCTCAATCTGGCTTAGATAAGCATTTGAGACTTCTTTATTTGTCGCCTCTTCGACAGCGCGAAGAGTAAGCTTTCTATCTGTGCGGATTGACCCGAGATATTCTCCAAGGGTGACTTTCACGGCTCTCCTCTTTCGATGACAGCGTTTCGGGCGCCAGCGCTGCCGGTGGATTTCGCGGCGCATGACATTGTATCGCCGGCGCTTGATAAGTCAAGCATGCGTGCTGTGTGCTATTTTTATCAAGCATGCTATTTCTCTGCTTGACAAACTTAGCACGCTTGAATGATGATGCATTCACTGGCCGACCGCGATGGGATGGTCAGTTCAACCACAAACCCACGAGGGTAAAATGCACATCATCGGAAATGAAAATTCGGCCTCCCGCATCGAGGACCTTCTCGAGGACATCCTTGATGAGATCATCGAATTGGAGGCCTACGCCAAGGAGGGCAAGCGCCCGCCCCTCGCAAAGGGCTACCGCTTCAAGATCAACGACAAGTCGTTCGTCTGGGACAAGCCGTATATCACTGGCCGCGAGGTTCTCGTTCTTGCCGGTCTCACCCCGCCGGAGAACTACACGCTCCGCGTCAAGCTCGCCGGCCACAAGCCGCAGAAGGTGGAACTTGACGAGAAGGTGGACCTCCGGCATCCGGGCACAGAAAAGTTCCGCGCTATCCGCAAGGAACAGACCGACGGCGAAGTTCAGGGGCGGCGCGATGCGCCGCTCCTGGACGCCGACATGGCCTTCCTGGAGGCCTATGGCCATCGCTTCGATATCGTCA
Organism: Neorhizobium sp. S3-V5DH; assembly: GCF_004343065.1. Taxonomy (NCBI): domain Bacteria; kingdom Pseudomonadati; phylum Pseudomonadota; class Alphaproteobacteria; order Hyphomicrobiales; family Rhizobiaceae; genus Neorhizobium; species Neorhizobium sp. S3-V5DH. Next base: position 29,402 of record NZ_SMCL01000013.1, on the reverse strand, counting down.
AGGATGGCTCGACTTGGGCCATCCTTCATGACTTCCCGGTGCCCTCCTGCTTCGACCATAAGAGCGTGTCGCTCGCGATCCGCATCGAGCAGGGTTACCCGATGACGCCGCTCGACATGCTTTACGTCTATCCCAAGCTGTCCCGCATCGACGGGCGCGAGATCCCGCAGACGCAGGTCGAGCAGCCGATCGAGGGCAGGATCTTCCAACGTTGGTCGCGTCATCGCTCCGGTGCGAACCTGTGGGTGCCCGGCGTCGACTGCCTGGAGACCCACGTCTTCCTCATCGAGGAGATTTTCGAGCAGGAGGCTTCCCGATGAACGTTACCCTCAGCATGACGGTCGGCCAGCATGAAATGCTGCGTCATCATCTCTTCCCTGGTGACGGCCTTGAGGCCGCCGCCCTCCTGCTCTGCGGCGGAAGCGGTCATGGGGACCGTTACCGCCTTTCCGTTCGCGACGTTGTCTTGCTCGATCATGACAAGTGCAAAAGGCTCGACGACCGCATCTCGTGGCCGACCGACCTGATCATTCCTCATCTCGATCATGCGGAAGAACTTGGGCTGAGTGTGGTAAAGGTTCATTGCCACCCCGGCAACTTCCCGCAGTTCTCCGAGGTTGACGACGCCGGCGATCGCGAGCTCCTGCCGGTGGTCCGCTCCTGGGTCGGCGCTGACATTCCTCACGGCAGCATTGTCATGCAACCATGTGGCCGGCTCTTTGGCCGCTTTCTTTGGCGGGGCGACGATATGAGGTCGCTCGACATGATCAGCGTTGCAGGGCCTGACATTCGGCTCTTTCCTGCAACTGCTCACAATCGAAATTCTCCGTTTGCCCGATCTCAGGATCAGGCCTTCGGGGATGGAACCACGGCGACGCTCGCGAGACTGCGCGCCGGCATTGTCGGTATTTCGGGCACCGGCAGCCCTTTGCTTGAACAGCTCATCCGCCTCGGCTTCGGCGAAATCGTCATCATCGACCCTGATACCGTCGAGGAGCGCAATCTGAACAGAATCTTGAATAGCACCATCGCCGATGCTCGGGCGGGCCGTCTCAAGGTCGATGTAGCCGAAGCCGCAGCGATCGCGACGGAGCTTCCGACGAAGATCATCAAGGTTGCGTCGACGTTGATGTCGCCGGCGGCGATCCATGCCCTATCGGTCTGCGATGTTATTTTCGGTTGCGTCGATACGCATACCGGGCGCTTCGCGATGAACCTGGTCTCGACATACCATATCATTCCGTATTTCGACGTCGGCGTCATGCTCGATGCTGCCGGCGATGGAGATGAGGCGGGGCGAATTCGCGACATCTTGGGCACGATCCACTACATCGTCCCTGGACGGTCGAGCTTGATTTCCCGTGACGTGATCTCGCTTCGCACCGTTGCGCAGGAAGGTCTGGCCAATTCCGATCCCGAAGCGGAAGCACAGCAGGTTCGCGACAAATATTTCCGCGGCTTGAGCGTCAGCCGGCCTGCTGTGATCAGCATCAACATGTTCGCGGCAGCCTTGGCGGTGAATGATTTTCTGGCACGGATACACCCATATCGCCAGATGCGGAACAGTGATGTGGGCTCGATAGAGTTCAGCTTGGGTTGGTTGTGCCTGACTGCAGACGAAGAGCTGGAAGATTGCGCACTCCTGCGCCCTTGGCTCGGCCACGGCAGGATTTCGCCGCTTCTTGGATTGCCGGAACTTTCGGAGGCGCGTTCATGACGTGGTTACTGGATGCCGCTCAATACCTCGCGGGGACATTCCGGGCACTGCTACGCCGCCCGTACCGCGGCGTAGTCCGTGAAGGTTGCATGCCGCGGTTTGTCGCCCCGAAGACCCTATACATTTTGAACGAAGACGGCGACCCGTGGCAGGCGACGATGATGTGCCCATGCGGATGCGGCGCTGTCCTCGAAATGAACTTGGTCCCTGACGAGAAAGCCGTCTGGCGCGCGAAGGTGGAGAAGGATGGAACAGGCACGCTCCACCCTTCGGTCTGGCGGCAGGTTGGTTGCCGCTCCCATTTTTTCATCCGTAACGGGAAGATCCGCTGGTGCGATTGATGCGGACTACCTGCGGATCGGAATTTCGACAACCGGACGCAGCGGTTCGAGCTGCGTCTGATACCGGCGAACAATCTGATCGTAGAGATCCGCGACGCGCTTTGCCTTAACGCTCACAACTAGTGCGTAGCGTAACTCGTCTTCTGGTTCGAAATCTCGGCTTTCGAGGCGGGCATTATAGTGGATGTCGAAGGCCGGATTACGCAGACTTTTTCCAAGAAAACCGACAGAGGCGTGGAGCGTGTTCTCCCATTTCCAGGCGTCCCGGCGCAGATCCCCCTCCGTCAAGCCCTTCTGGGCTTTGCCGAAGAAGCTTTGCGTATCCGCATGCATTTTCTTATCTTCTTTTCGCTTTGTATCCTTTGGACGGAACGCGATTTCCAAGCCGGCCCGTGTGTAGTTGCCTGGATGATGGGGGTCCGTCAGTGTCTTATAGCATATCGTCGCCGTTATCTGGACCTTGCCCTCCATTTCAGCGACCGGAACCGGGATCGGTGCCCTCACGTAGCTGCGGGCGGAGATAGTACCCTGATAGATGACGCGGACGGTGTCATCGTCGCACAATAGAATGTCGTCCATCGTTCTGGCGACCCGACCACGGCCGACCTCTTCAGCAGAGATCGACGTTTCTTCGGCTGTATGTACGAGCAATGCCCTTACCGCAAGCATGTCGACATTCGCGCCAAGGTGCGCCTTCACGCCGGCGGCTACCCTCAACAGGCTCGGCGCGGCGAAGGAAGTTCCTCCGGTCACCTCGAGCTGTGGCCTTCCGTCCGAGCTTGCAACGAGGAACGGCCGCTGCAGCGAACCGCCGAAATCGACAAGATCAGGCTTGATGAGACCTGGGCTTCGGCCAGGACCGACAGAACTATATGGCGCCCGCGCCCAAGCAGCGTCGGGGCTATCGGCGGCGCCAACGGCCATCGCGTTTACACAGTCGGACGGCACCTGTATCCTGTTGAATCCCAGTGCCGCATCCCGCTCTCCGTCATTTCCGACGGCGATCGTTGCCAGGGTATCGTTCCTTGAAAAACGGTCGTCGAGCACCGCGGTCCACGCGTGAACGTCGTCATCTTCAATAGGAAGATTCGGCCCGAGACTGATGTTGACTAAATCGAACTGCCGAGCAAGCAGCGTCTGATCGATCCGATAAAGCACCTCGTAAAGCCCATCAGGATCCTGACTGGGGTCGGTGTCGAGCACACGATAATGCTCAACCGGCGCGTAAGGTCTTGGAAGCGGTTTGGTCGGGTCGATATGGCCGAACAGAAACGCTGATGTGACATGCACACCGTGACGGCGAAGATCCTCATGCGAGCTGCCGACACCAGTCGTATCGATTGGCGTGGTCCAGGCCGTTACCGGATGATTGTCTGGCACACCCCCATCAAAGATGGCGACCCTGATTGCCGGATCCATTGGCACTTCCGCTGGATATTGAATCTGAGGCGAAGGGGTCGCGGCCGCCCGAATAGTCGGTCGGAGCACGCGAAGGGTCGGCATCTGCCGAAGCGCGCGGACTGCGGTAAATGTCGCAATGTCCTCGGCGCGTTCACTTGGCGCGGTCAACTCAACAAAGCAAAGCCCGCCAGCATAGAAGCGGTTGTCCATTGGAGCGTCGATCCCAAGCTCCGAAAGATACGCTCGGAACGCGCGAACGATTTTCTGCTCGCCAAGAAGTTCATCAGTGTGCAGCACTGCTTCAAACGTCACACTCCCCTTTTCCGGCAGATGGCCTTTTAGCTTGTCGTCTGCGTCAGGAGCACCAATTTCCTCGATAGAGATAATGCCGTTGGTTGCGGTGGTCGTGTTATTCCATCGCGGCATAGCTGAGCTCCAGCTACGTAGCGATGCTCTTGGCCCCATCACAAAGATTTCGGTCGTCAGGGTTTCTTGCGCTGGCCGTCCTTGCGATCGCTTCTGCGGCGTGATCGATCTTGTCCGGCTCCCGACGGCCTCGACGCCGACTTGCTGGAAGAGCTCCTTCGGATAGAACGACTTTGCGATGTATTCCGGGTTGAGAACTACCGACAGAACTGCCTTGTCATCAGGGCATGCTGCTGCTGGCAAACTGTCGACCAGAGAAACCGCACGGCTCAGCATCGGTGCCAAGCGCGAGCGAGACTCGAGAAACGTATAGGGATGCTGTTTGGGGGAACCACCTCTGACGCCTGTGACAGAAGACACAAGGCGCTCGCCTTTCCCCAAGAGAAAATTCTGCCGCGCCATCAGCCACCCTTTCGTTTGCGCGAGCTCACTTCAGCCCGCGAATGGCTGCGTACAGTGTCACGGGCAACCCCGGTCAACTTCTGCACGCTCCGCTGGGAAAGCCCACCGTCAACCAACATCGTCGCAAGATTGATGCGCTCCGACTTTGAAAGCTGATCCGGTGAAATCAAGGCCTGCAAATGGGTCTCCAGCGCATCTCCGGAGATCGCAGCTGCCCGACGCGCACGTTCTACCGATTGCCTGATGTCACTGAACGATTGACCGTGGAGGGCGATCGAAAGAACATTCGCCCAGTGATCGGCGCTATCATCATAGGGCTGAAGCAGGCCATTCACGAGCTCCTGAATTGCCGGCCGCTCTGGCATCGGAAACTCAACTTTCATCTCGAAGCGTCGCCAAACAGCTGGGTCGAGCAGGTCGGGATGATTGGTGGCTGCGAGCAACAGGCCGGTCGCCGGCCAATCGTCGATCTGTTGCAAAAGTACGGTCACAAGCCGCTTGAGTTCGCCGACCTCGTCGCGGTCATCTCGACGCTTCGCAATGGCATCGAGCTCATCTAACAGGAGAACGCAGTCCGCCTGCTTGGCATAGTCCAGTACCTGGCGAAGATTTGCCCCGGTGCGGCCGAGGTAGCTGCTCATAACCGCAGCGAGATCGAGGATCATCAGAGGCTTGCCGAGCCGTTTTGCCAACCATCTTGCGGCAAGGGTCTTGCCTACCCCGGGCGGACCGACGAAAAGTGCGGTTCTGGTCGGATCAAGCCCTGCCGCGTCGAGTGCCTCAAGCCGACCCCGTTCCGCAATCAGCTGGTCAAGCGCCGCGGAAACCTCTGGGGCTAGCACTGGCGGATGATCAAGCTCGATCGTCTCCTCAATCTTTAGAAGATGAAGGCGCGAATCGGAATCAACCGGCATCGGGACTTCAGCCATCCGGCGCAGCGGAGTTTCTTTCGAGGGCGCTTCTCGCAGAAGAGCGGTCAGCGAACTGGAAAGCTCGGGCTTATCCGCCCGTGTCTTGCGCGCAATGCGTTGCACCAGCATCTGGATATCCTGGGCTCGACCGGCGAGAGCCAGGCGCGCAAGGCTGATGATGTCGGAATCGAGATCCGCTTTTGCCGTCGTCATGTATGGAAATCCTCGTATGCCAGTGACCAGTCTTACCTAAAGTGGACGAGAATTCAATAATGAATGGTAAAATTCTTCCACCTTTGTTGCAAACCATTGCTTTTTATGAATTATATGGTGGACCAAAGACAGGTCCGAAGAACTTGTAGAATGGAGGCAACATGCTCTACTTCGCCTATGGGTCCAACATGGATCCGGATCAGATGATAGAGCGTTGCCCCAACGCAAAGCTCGTCGGTCTCGGCTATCTGCCGGATTACATCCTTTGTTTTCCGCGTCGATCGAAAAACCGCGGTTGCGGCGTGTCATCGGTCACTCCGCAGATTGGCCAGGATACCTGGGGCGTGGTTTGGGACCTTAGTGACAAAGATTTTGCCTCGCTCGATATCAATGAAGGCTATCGTCGCGATCGGGAGCCGTCGGAAAATGCCTACAATCGTCTGACCGTCACGATCAATCTGAACGGAGAGTGGATGGATGCCGAAACCTACATAGCATCGCCCCAGGAAGGCTTGCATCTGCCGAGTCTTGCCTACCTGGACCACTTGCGGAACGGCGCGAGCCACCACGGTCTCCCGGAGGCATATCGGACCTACCTCGCCGGTCTGCCCGACGACTCCTTGAATTCAGATAGTTACACGCCTCGACTTTAATCTAATGCCTGATTCCACGCGAAAAGCCGTTTAAACTAAAGATCACCGGCCACGCCCTGTTCGCTTTCCGAGATCGGGGATGTAGGATTCGGTGTTTTCGAGACAGGTAGGATCAGTACTCGTTGGTGACGCCAATCTCTGCCCAGAGCATGCGTTCCTGCTCCTCCTCCAGTGCCGAGCGCTCCACCACCTTGGACTTCATGTCCAGCGCGTAGAGCGGCATTTGCCAGCGGTCGTAGAGTTGACCGACATGGTCGTCACTGGCGGCTTCCGTCACCAACTTCTCTTCGATTAGCCGTTCGAGCATGGCCTGAATGAGCCGGTCGCTTTCATGGGACTTCGTGTCATCCTGAAAATCCACATCGTCCCAGACCTCGGACACAGCGTTGATCCCATTGAGGCTGAAGGCACCGACCGCGGACAGTGCCTCGGCGACAATTAGCGCACTCGGCTTGAAATCGAAGATGCTGGTGTAACCACCAGGTGCGATCCACTGCAGGGTGCCGTCATCAAGGCCTTCGATGTCGGCATAGAGGCGGGTTTCCCGCTGGTAGATAAGGTCGTTCGGCGCGATGAACTCGCCCATGCCGCCTTCAAGGTAGTGTGTCACGCGCCGCTGGTCGATGATCTTGCGCAATTCCTTCAGATCGACCGGCCGCCATTGGCAAGCTTCTGCATAGAGAAGCCGCGAAAGATGGTCGTAATACCAGCTCATCAACGTCCCGATCCTGCCGGCGATGCGCTTTTTGGGGCAGCGGACGATGTCCATGAGGATGAGGATCTTGGCCGCTTCCTCTTCCGCATGGCCCTTGAGTACACTGGACTCACGGGGCATGTCCGAGACCTTCTGCGACGCGGCATAGAGGCCGCGTGCACTTTCCAGCAAGATTGGCAGGCCTTCGGCAATGAATGCCTTGCGCTTGTCGGCCGGCATGTTGGCAATCCTGTGCGCCTGCCGCAGTCCGATATCCGTCTTTGCCATGTGTCCGCCCCTCCGTTCCGATAATCCATAGCAACTAGCGGGCAGGAAATCATCATAGCACCGTCGGTGAACAGGTCGTTACCCTAACTCGAAGCCGGCACGGTCCTACCTGCCTTGTTTGCGTTTCGAGGAAGAGTATCTTTTGCTCATCTCACTGAATTTTTTCGATGTGTTCTAAGGGCGACCGCTTGTGTTCACATCTCAAGAGTTCTCCACCTCCGACGAATATACGCTGCGGTGGATCAGATCACTCCCCACGCCCGAAACCTCCCCCTCCCGGTCATCTCCCTCAAGCCCAGCTCCAAAACAATCCGCCGCGCCGCCTGCGGCGTCACATCCAGCGTCTTGGCCACCATCCCGGCCGACACCAACGGCTTTGCCATGACCAGCTCGACCAATTCCGGCAGCTTTGACGACGTCCGGCGTCCTTCCAGTTTCCGGTCCATCATCGTTTTCGCCAACATCAGCCTGTCGTGTTCTTTCATCCCGATCTCGGCGGCTGCCAAAAATCCGTGGGCAATGGCGAGCAGCCGCGTTTCGCGATCGCGATGCCGTCGCCGATCGACGGGGATGGTTTTCAGGCCGAGATTGATGGCGGCGAGATGGGCACCGCTGGTGACGCCTGCCTGGCCCAGTATCGCCGCGGCCAACAGCCGGCCAAGCCAGGGCGCGTGCTGAAGGACAGCCAGCTCGTTCCAGGCATCGAGGGCGACGATTGCCTGCAGCACGGCCGGCAGGTTTTCGGCCTGGCGCAGGACGCCGCGCCACTCGTCGAGCCGGGCATCCTCGTCCCAGTCGACATCATAGATGAGAGGATCCTTTTCGGCCGAACGGTTGCCGCCGGCGCGCCCCGGTCGTGTGGCGCTCTCGATCGCCGCCTCCGATCGGGCCAGCACCGCGTCGATGGCGGCATAGTCGACGCCGGGCAGATTTCCCGCGCCGTCATCATCCCCCTCCCCTTCCGGATCCGCCGGGACCGCGCGCCGAATGGTGTTGGCCGTCTCCGCTCCATCAGCGCCAGCGGCCGTGATCTCCGCTGTCTTTCGCAGGGCGCGAATTCCGTCCGGCGACAGCGCCCAATCCGGTAACTGCGCGGCGATGCGCCGGCGGGTTCGTAACACGTCGCGGGCGATGATCAGCTCGTGCGTGGGCGGGCGGGTATCGCGGGTCGCGTCGTGCAGGACGAGGTCTTCGAGATGGACGAGTTCGCCGTCGATCCAGAGGGAGGCGCAGGCGTCGGCGAAACTTTGGCGCTCGATCCACCCGGCGCCGACCGGCGAGCGGGCGATGCGCTCGTCGAGACGGGTCACAGCGACACCGGCATCAAAAGCCGGCCGCATCAGGGCTGTCATACTGATTTTCGCGAGATCGTAAGCCATTGATTTTATGGTAAATGATTTGCTAAAAGAACTCTATCACAAAGTTAGCATTCCTCACTCCTTATGTTGCCCTAGGCCACGCCTAGCCATCGATAACAAGCGTTTATCGATGGTAGATCGACAGGGCACGCGAATCCGCCTGTCGGTCGCCCTGGATGACCGGAAACGCCTGGTTTTCCGGCCTTTCGAGCAGATTTCGGCGAGGTTCGGCGGAACGGTCTCGGCTCTGCAGGCCACTCACAGCGGTCCTGGCATTCGGCTACGATGCGGCTTCCCTCATCATTCCTCTGCTCAGCCGACCCTTCTTGCCCCTCTCCTCCTCCGATCTCCTTATTTTCAGGTATTTCCGGCGCAGATGGCCATCAGAGCGCGTTTCACACTGGCTACGGCCGGATGCCCGTTCGGGGTCGCTTTTCGAGTCTGGCGGCGCTGCATTTGGACCATAAAACACGCTTGCAACTGGTCGATTTCTCAGGCATTCCTTATCTGTACAAACCACCAGAAAAGCGCGCGAAAAAACCATGGCAAAGCGGCAAGTCGCCAATCTATCGCCGGCCCCAAAACGTCTTATCGGCTATGCGCGTGTCTCGACCCACTATTAGGCCACGATGCGCAGATGGCGAGTTGCGGCCGCCGGCTGTGAGGGGTTTTGAGGGTCGGTTCCGGCTGCGGGCGCCACCGGACGCTCGAGCAGCTGCCTCGACAGTTTTTTGTTCGACAGCAAAACGGGAGAAAGCTCCAGCGACTTCAAAAACAAAATTCGACGGGCTGCATCAACGTCGCGGGGCGACCCCTCCTCGTTTTCCAGGAAATCGAGGGCCTCGTAGATGCTGGTGAAGGTGTGCTCCAGTCCACACTGGAGCCGCACCTTCACAGGACGGGTCCATCGAACATCGGTCAGAGCCATCTCCTTCCTTCCACCTGAAAATCTCATTACTCTAGTATTGCGCCTCAGCCGCAGCGATTCAAGGTTTCGATGCCCGGTTCATAAGCAGCCTGAACAGACCACCGCCTTTGGCGCCACGAGCGATCAGCTATTCGGGGTTGGCTCATTGTGTTTGTCGCGAACGACATAGATCCTTCGCATGAGGCGTTGGAACGCCATCAGATCGGACAAGTTTATCTTTTCACGGCCGGTCTCGTAACCGCTTTTGCCTTCACTGGGCCGTCACGATGCCACTGGCTTGACGGCGCTAGGCGGCATCCTGAATAGGAAGGCAGTCTGCTTTGTGTCGGAGTGCACCTCCAAACGACCGCCATGGCTTCGAGCAATCTCACTGCAGATAAATAGGCCGAGGCCAAGCCCCTGCTTCTCAGCAGAGCTTGTAGCGCGGAAGAAGGGCTCGAACAGGTGGTTCTTTACGTGCTCGGGGATCGGCTTGCCCTCATTCGCAACCGTTATCACGACTTCGTTGACGCCAGGAGCCGCGACGATCTTCACCGGTCGGTTAGGGGCCCCATGCGCCAACGCGTTACCCAGCAGGTTTGAGACCAATTGAGCGACCCGGCCGCCATCACAATTTACCTCCTCCGCAATATCAAGCGAACTCTGGATGTCTCGCCCGGGATGTGCGGTCTGTAATTCCTGGACAACCTGCTCAAGTACGATGCGCAAGTCGGTCGGCTTCGGGTCGATAGCAATGCCTTGGCCAGCTCGACACCGCGCGAGATCAAGCATATCCTGGATCAAGCCAGACATGCGCTCGGCACTTTGGCTCATCATCGTCAGGACGCGCCGTGCCTTATCGGACTGAGGCTCCCGGGACAGAATGTTAAGCCCACCGGCGATCGAAGCCAGCGGATTGCGCAGGTCATGGCCCAGGATTGCAACGAATTGCTCCCTCAAGCGCGCCACTTCCTTTTCCGCCAGTAGCCCTTGCTCAAGTTGGAGCCGCTCGGCAATGGCTGCATCGACCCGCTCTTCCAGGGTTCTGTTTAGTTCCCCGAGCTCTCGGCGGGCTCGGTCGGCTGCGTTCTTCGCATCCACCAGGTCGCGCTCATATCGGCGCCGATCCGCCGCCTGGAACAGGGTTATGCGGGTAAACTGCACTCCCCCGTCGCTCGACCGGCGCTCGGCTGCATTTGCCAAAACGGGGAGCTTTCGTCCATCCGGGCCGACAAGATCCAGGGCGACTTCATTGAAGTGCCCCTGCATTCGCAACAGGGGTGCAAAATGGGTTTCGTAGAAAATCTTCCCCGGAACGTTGAGCAGATCGTAGAACCGCTTTCCGAGGAGGTCGAAGCTCGGCATGCCAAGCCATCCGGCAAGCGTGCGGTTGGCTTTGACAATCACGCCATCAGCGGCCAGAGAGAGGTATCCACATGGGGCATTCTCGTAGAGGTCTTCAAGATCCTCCATGATGCCCTCCAATCCAGTTTGAGCCTCCGCCTTACACAAAGGCTTTGATCGCGGAGATGACCTGGGCAGGCGCGCTCAGGTTCGGACAATGTCCTGTTGCATCGATGACGACCATCTCCCCCCGTGGCAAGTGATCCCGTACATATTCACCGACCCCCTGCTGGGCGATGACATCCTGCTTGCATTGGATCACAAGCGCACGTGCCTGACAACGCGGAAGATCCGCCCGATTGTCCGACAAAAAGGTGACGCGCGCGAACGCCTTGGCAATATCGGGGTCGGTGCGGCAAAAGCTGTTCACAAGCTCTTCGCTGAGCTCGGGGCGATCGGGGTTGCCCATGATCACCGGACCCATTGCGGCGGACCATCCCATGTGATTATCGTCCAGGAATTCCAGCAGTTCCTCGATCTGTTCTCGCGTGAACCCGCCCTCGTAACCTTCGTCGTTGATATAGCGGGGCGATGGACCGATCAGGACAAGCTCGCTGAACAGATCAGGTGCTTCGATTGAGGCGAGAATACCGATCATAGCGCTGACGGAATGTGCGACAAATACGCCACCTTTGATATCCAGGGCCTGACCTATCTCGACGACATCAGCCGCATAACCGGCAAGGCGCGAGTACTTGGCATGGTCATAGGCGGTGAGGTCGGACTTGCCGCAGCCGACATGGTCGAAGAGGACAACTTTGTGGTCCTGTTCAAAGGCCGGCGTGACATGCCGCCACATGTTCTGGTCGCAGCCGAAGCCGTGCGCAAAGACCATGGCGCGCCGTCCTTCGCCCCGCACGGTGACATTGTTCCTTGCGATAACCGACATGATCCCTCCAACTTCGGTGCAAGCGCCAGCCGCTGCTCGTCGGCTTCCTGCCAACAGACGCGGTGGAACATAGGAACATTATCGGCAGCCGTCGAGTACCTCGTCTCCTTGGCCGAACTTGGATGGTCTGGGGCCGCACCCGGGGTATAATGGTGCGAAGCACCGGAATAAATACGCGGTCCCTGTTCTTGGCGCGCGGAACCAATTCTCAATTGTTGCGTTTGTTGTGGTTGCGCGCAGTGGAGCGAGCAAGGGCGGGGTGCGGATCCGGGTCCAGCTTTGGCTGGCGCTCTGTTTCCGGCCTCAGGGCCCGAGGGGATAAGTTGCATGTCCAATATCGAAGAGTTTCCTGCCGCCGCGCGACGGCTGACCGAGTTCGAGGCGCTCACGGCAGCTGCCCCAGGTGTTCTCGATGCTATCCCTGGCGCGGTCTATCTCTGCGACCAGGACGGCTGGCTGGTCCGTTATAATTCCGAGGCGGCGGAGCTGTGGGGGCAAACTCCTTCCGTCGGCGACAAGCGTTCCCGCTTCTGCGGGTCCCACGCCCTCTTCCTCCCCGATGGCACGCCGCTTGCGCATGACGTCTGTCCCATGGCAACGGCAATCTTCGCCGGCACGTCGACGCGCAATGCCGAGGTTGTCATGGAACGGCCGGATGGGTCGCGTTTTACGGCCCTCGTCAATATCCGGGCCCTGAAGGACCATGAAGGCAGGATCCAGGGCGCGATCAACTGCTTCCAGGATGTCTCCGCGCATAAACAGCTGGAAGAAACGATTCAGCAGAAGAACGCCGATCTTGAAGATTTCTTCGAAAATAGCGCGATTGGCCTGCATATCGTCGGCGGTGACGGCATCATCCAGCGCGCCAACAAGGCCGAGCTTGCGCTTCTCGGCTATACGGCTGAGGAATACGTGGGCCGCCATATCGTCGAGTTCCATGTGGACGCACCCGTCATCGGCGACATCCTCCACAAGCTTTCCTGCGGCGAAAAGCTCGACCTGTATCCGGCACGTCTGCGTGCCAAGGACGGGTCCATCAAGCAGGTGCTGATCACGTCCAACAGCCGGTTTGAGGACGGCAAGTTCATCAGCACGCGCTGTTTTACGACTGATGTAACCGATCTTCGTGAGGCCGAGACTGCTCGCCATGAAAGCGACGAGCGGCTGGCCGCAACCTATGACGCCGCTACGATCGGGATTGCGGAAGCCGACAAAAACGGCCGTCTGCTGCGCGTCAACGACACTCTCTGCCGGATGTTGGGACGCTCCCGCGAGCAGCTCCTCAACATGACCTTCTTCGACTATACAGAAGAAGAGGACCGATACGAGGATGGTGCTCTTTATGCGCGCCAGGTCGCCGGCGAAATCGACAATTATGCCGTACGCAAACGGGCTACGAGGCCCGATGGCACTACGGTTTACTTGGATGTCTACAGCTCGTCCGTTCTGGATGCATCCGGGGGCTTCCGCTACGGGGTACGGGTGCTCCAGGATGTTACTGCCGCCAAGCAGATGGAGGACCGGATACGCGAGAGCGAACAGCACCTGCGCGATCTGCTGGAGGCGCTGCCGGCGGCGGTTTATACAACGGATGCGGCCGGTCGTATCACCTTCTTCAACAACGCCGCCGTGGAGATGTCCGGCCGTACGCCCCAGATCGGCGATATGTGGTGCGTGACCTGGCGTCTTTACAATACCGACGGCACGCGGCTTCCCCACGACCAATGCCCAATGGCTGTGGCGTTGAAGGAAAATCGTGCCGTTCGCGGCGCCGAGGCAATCGCCGAACGGCCAGATGGCAGACGCATTCCGTTCACTCCCTACCCTACACCTCTTCATGACGCCGATGGCAAGCTGATAGGTGCAATCAACATGCTGGTGGATATTACCGAGCGCAAGCAAGCGGAGAACCGGCAGAGGCTGCTGATTGACGAACTCAACCATCGTGTGAAGAACACGCTGGCGACGGTGCAGTCGCTGGCGGCTCAGACGGCGCGGCATGCTGACAGCCTGGAAGATTTTTCCCATCGGTTCGAGGCAAGACTACTGGCTTTGTCGCGCGCTCATGATTTGCTGACGAGACGCAATTGGGAGGGTGCTTCCCTGGACGCGCTCACCCGGGAAGTATTGACGGCATTGGCCGGTAATGCAGGACGGCAGGTCGAGATCGATGGACCCTTCGTTGATCTGGACCCCCGCACGGCGTTGAACGTAACGATGGTGCTTAACGAACTCGCCACCAATGCTCTGAAATATGGAGCTCTGTCCTCAGGGGCGGGCAGGCTTTCGCTCTCCTGGCGAGTGGAAGAGGGTCCGGACCTGAAACCGAGAATGATCCTCGAATGGCGCGAGCATGGTGGGCCACCGGTCGTACCGCCCACACGTCGCGGCACGGGCAGCAAGTTGATGGAACGGTGTATCGAGCGGGATCTCGGTGGTGAACTCGACCTCACCTTCGAACCTTCGGGAGTTGTGTGCCGCATGTCGATTGCGCCCGGGCTCGTTGCTGCATGAGTGAATTTAGCGGCATCAAGGTTCTCGTCGTTGAGGACGAGGGTTTCGTTGCTCTTCTGATCGAAGATATGCTTTCGGATCTCGGCTGCGAAATCGTTGCGTCCGTAGCTGAATTACAGGAAGCCTGCGCAGTCGCGGCCGCCGAAGAGATTGATCTGGCTGTGCTCGATGTGAATCTTGGCGGAGAGCGCAGTTTTCCTGTTGCGGAAGTCCTACTTGAGCGCGGCGTGCCCTTTATCTTCAGTACTGGATACGGGACGGCGGGATTGCCTGAGGAGTTTATCGGAAGGCCTGTCTTGGCCAAACCCTTTTCTGCTAAAGCCCTCGAGGCAACGCTAGCAGTTGCGCTTGGCGTGCCTCAATCACGGTGAACGTTGTATGTTGGTACCATTCCAGTGAGAGCTTTATACGATGCTGGTTGTACCACTGGATGTAAGAATCCAGCTGCTGCATGAAGTGGCGGGATTAGCCCAGCCGAATACCGCCGGAATTCCAACCAGCTTCCGGAGCGAAGCGTTTTCATGGCCAAACCGTACGACGTTCATCGCCTGTCAGAAACCCTCGTCCAGATGGCCGCCTGATCGCTACCACGATTTCTCATACACACGTCGCTGCAGTCCACCCTCAAATTTTGTGCAGTGAAGTTTTATTCACCACCCTGAACGAGACTCGTTAGGGTGCCACATGGGGGGTATTGCCGAGGTAGCGAGGGGGTTTAAGCAGAGCGGCTCGTCGCCAGGTTCTCCTGATGCGGACCCTCCCCTCGTGTCGGCACAAGTTTGTGAGCAAGATCCCTGGTCGCTGACGGTCTTCCCAACAGATAGCCTTGTCCTTCGTCGCAGCCTTCCATCCGCAATACTGACATTTGCTCTTCAGTCTCTATGCCCTCTGCCAGAACAGGAATATCCAGGCTCTTGCCGAGGGCTAGTACGGCTCTCACGATAGCCTTCGACTGCCGGTCCTGCTCAATCCCATCGACAAAGGCTTTGTCCAGCTTGATCTTATCGAAGGGGAACGACCGTAGTGTTTCGAGTGACGAGTAACCACTTCCGAAGTCATCGAGCGCCAATCCGACTCCGAGAGCTTTAATCTGGCGGATGATGTGCAGCGAGCGAACTTTATCCTTGATCAGTGCAGTTTCGGTAAGCTCCAGCTCCAATCGATGCGGCGGCAACCCTGTCTCAACCAGTATCTCGTGTACCAGCCTAGGCAGGTTGGCATCCATGAACTGGACAGCCGAAACATTGACGGCCACACGGCATGGCGGTTCCCACGCGGCCGCGTCCGTACATGCCCGGCGAAGCACCCAGGCACCAAGTGACCCTACCAATCCATTCTCCTCCGCAACCGGAATGAACTCGGATGGCGAAATTGGACCTAGCTTCGGATGTGTCCAGCGCAGTAGCGCTTCGTATCCATGGATTTCGCTGGTCGAGAGCGACTTCTGCACCTGATAGTGGACATCCAGTTCGCCGTGCTCTATGGAGTGTCGCAATGTTTCCGCAAGCTGCCGCCGCTTGCGTTCCAATGCACCAATTCCGGCATCGTAGAACAGAAGCCCGTCAAGGGCGGCGTGCTTGGCATGATACATTGCCACATCGGCATTGTTGACCAACTCGTCCAGTTCTTTGGCATCGTCCGGCCAGATGGCGGCCCCCATGCTCGCCCCGACTCTCATCTCCATGCTACCAATACGCATCGGCCGGCTTACGATTTCGGCAAGGCGCTCGGCGAAGGCGGAGACATCGCTTTTAGCGCCACATTTTTTCACTGCTGCGAACTCATCGCCGCCCAGGCGGGCGACAAACTCGTCCTCCTCAAGGCATTGCGCCAGGCGACGTGAGATGATGCGAAGGGCCTCATCGCCGGCGCCGTGTCCGAGCGTGTCATTGATTTCCTTAAAGCGGTTGAGGTCGACGCCAATGACGGCGAATTTGCGGCCTCGTCCTTGGGCTTCATCGAACACTTTACTGATGTGAGTGGAAAAACTGGCGCGATTGGGCAGACCCGTCAAGGCATCGTGGGCTGCCATGTGGCGGAGCTGTTCCTGTGAGTCTGCGCGAACATCTGTGTCAATCAGATAGCTCGCGAGCCCGGAACTGACGACGATCAGGGCAACGATTGTGATGGCGAGGGCGAAGGTGAAAATGGCTGCCGTATCCACCTCGGCAAAACTCTGTGTCAGCGGCGTCACGCGGTAGGCCGCCATTGCCGTGAAATGTAGACCGACAATCCCCGTGACCAAAAGCGCAACGGCCAACCAGAATCGTTGCATCTGCAGCCCCGATCGCCAGACCACGGCTACCGCCGCCGCCGAACATAAGGTTGCGATTAATACTGAGACCAAAATGTAATCAATTCGCCATTCGACGAGTCCAACTACATGGTAGGCGCGCATCCCGGTATAGTGCATAGCGGAATATGTTAAGCCGACTAGTGTGCCACCAAGCAGCGGGAACTTACGCGTCGCTCCCATCCCACTGATAGAGAAACCGGCAAGGAGGCCCAACATCGCGATCATCAGCGACATCAAGGTCATCACCGGGTCGAATGATGCTGGCGCCGGTGGTTCATATGCTAGCATGGCGACGAAGTGCGTTGTCCATACGCCGCCGCCACCAGCGACTGCAGCCAGGAACTGCCAACCGAGCCTCTGCCACCGCGACGCGATCGCTGCCCGGTGCAGTAATCTCAAGGTGATCGCCGCACCGAAAAGGCAAGTAAGAGCCGCGATAAAAACCAGGAGCAAATTGTGTTCATTTGCGATGCAACTTACCACGGTCATCATTGGCGGACGCTTCACCCCGACTCTTATACGAAAGCCCCTATGATGACTTCAGAACTTAAACACTCTCTTACACCTTTGAGACAACAACCGGACGCCTGACTGCATGCATCTTCTCCCTGAAAAGCTCCGGGTGTAACGACGTTGGTGCCGTCTCCCAAACGGGGCGTTGACACCGACTGCGGTGCGTATCTGAAGCAGTATTACCGACAACCGATGGGTTATGCGTCAGGCATCATCCATCGCGGCGATCCGATTCAACCCGCCAGTCGGGATTTCCTTCAAATGGCAGGCCGCTCGAGCCCCGTATGGCCCTCAACGTTGCAAAGAATTGGGAGAGCGTCCTGTCCGAGTTCATAAGCTATCTGTTCGCCATCCTCGTTGTCAGCCCGCTCCAGGCCGAGGTATGGGAGCGCTGGCAGGGCGTGTCATCCGCGGAGATCGTGCAAGTGGGACGGGCCCGCATCGCCACGGAGGCTCCCGAGCTTCTCCAACGAGCACGGGAGGATTCGCGTTGGGCTGCTACCAACTCCATCGGTGTCGGGATTGTTAATCCCGTGATCGCCCCGTCTTAGGCTGGAGTCTGGTTATGCTGCGCCGGGGGCAGTCGGCCAGACGAGTACGTCCGGTGCCTCTCCAGCTCGTGCCTCGGCAGGAAAATAGCCGATGTTTTCGTTAGTCGGGCAGCAACCGCGGAAGTCTAGACCGAATGACAGAAATTCTGATGACGGCCCGGATCGCTGGCCGAACGCTCTTCTTAGATCGTTGCCTTTATAACGGCGGCCAGCTTGTTCTTTCGAAGAAGTGCCATGGTAGCTCGTCTAATGTTTGCTATTTTGATGCTGGCGATGGTTCCCGGCATTTTGTCCTGGATCCAGTTTAGCAGCAGAAGTCCCAGGTTTTGCCCTCGACCGGCGCTCATCGTCTTTTGCTTACGCGAAAGTGATCTCGATCACGTCATCATCCACTAACTCGACTTGCCCGTTGACTGTACTTCGACATTTTCATCACAGCCGGTGTATCGTAGACGAAACGGACCGGCGCCCGGAGGCCCTAGCCGGGACGAAGGCGCTTGCATCTCATCGAATGCGATTTCGTAATGCGCTTGTGGTTAGCTGCGTTTAAGTAACTTAGACACTTCAGATGCAGGCACTGGGCGGGAGAACAGATATCCTTGCGCTTCGTTAAAACCCTCCGCACTGACCGCATCGAGCTGCGCTTTGGTTTCGACACCCTCCACGGTCGTTGTTATCCCTAAGCTGCGGCCGATGCCCGCGACAGCCCGGATGATTGCTAGAGATTCTCGCCCTTCAGGAAGATCATTGATGAACCCTCGGTCGACCTTGATTTTGTCGAAGGGAAAGCTGCGAAGGTAGCCGAGTGATGAATAGCCGGTTCCAAAGTCGTCCATCGCGATTGTGACGCCGAGCCGCCTGATCTGCTGCAGGGTCCGCAAGTTGTTTTCCTCGTCATCGAGCATCACCGATTCGGTAATCTCGAGCTGAAGGCGGGTGGGGGCGAGGCCAGACGCCTCTAAAGATCGCGAGACTGTTTCGGGAAGGTCGCCGCTCTTGAACTGGAGCGGCGATAGATTGACAGATACGCCTACGTCCGCGGGCCAGGCGGTGGCCTGCCGGCACGCTTCATTGAGAACCCATGCTCCTAGCTGCACGATGAGACCGCTTTCCTCAGCGACCGGAATAAAGTCAGCCGGCGAAATCATGCCTTTCTCCGGATGCCGCCACCTAACAAGCGCCTCGCATGAGGTGATCTTTTTCGACGCAAGCTCCACCAGTGGCTGATAATGAACCTCCAGTTCTCCGCGGATGAGTGCATTGCTGAGCTGCAATTTCAGTTGCTGTCGCGCCTGAAGGTGTTTGTCCATTCCGGGTTCGAAGAACGAGAATTTGCCTCGGCCGTCCGCCTTTGCGCGATAAAGCGCGACATCCGATGCTCTTACAAGCTCCTCCACAGTGCTTGCATGTTCTGGGCCTAGTGCGATACCGACGCTGGTGCCGATGGTCGCGGACACTCCGTCGAGATCAAAAGGTGTCTCAAGCATTTTGATGATGCGACCAGCAAGTAAGCGCGGATCATCAAGGTTGCCGATTGACGGCTGCACGACCACAAATTCGTCCCCACCGACGCGAGCCACTACGCCGGCTTCCTCCACGCAGGATCTTAGACGGTCGGCAACCTGACGCAGCAAGGCATCGCCCACGGGGTGACCATAGGCATCGTTCACCGCCTTGAAACCGTCGAGATCAAGAGCCAAGAGAGCTACGCCTTTTCCTTGTTGCAAACCTTCGAGTTCCCGGATGAGCCGCTCGCGGAAACACAGCCGGTTCGGCAGGCCCGTAAGCGCATCGTGCCTCGACATGTGCAGGATCTGGCTCTGCGCCTGAACCCGTTCCTGCTCGGCCTTGCGCCGATCTGAGATGTCACGAAAGAAAACTGAGAGTCCATCGGCCGAGGGCGAGGCATGGACTTCAAGCCAAAGGCTGAGCGAGGGAGAATACTCCTCAAAAGTGACCGCTTCGTTTTCTGCTAGCGCTTGCCGATAGTGTAAGGCGAAAATGCTGTCTGCTTCCGCCGGGTAGAGAGTCCAGATATTCTTGCCGATGGCCTCTTCACCGAGATCAAGCAGGCTCATTGCCTTCGAATTCATGTATGTCAGACGCCATTCCCGATCGAGAACGATCACGCAGTCCATGGTACTTTCAAGCACTGACGATAGCCGACGAGCGGCCGTCTCGGCCGCATGCCGGGCGTCCTCAGCCTCAGTGCGTGCGGTCTTTGCCTCCGTCACGTCACGCCAGATCGTTAAGATACGGACCGGCTTTCCCCCCGAGCCAAACACTGGCGCGGCTATAACGTCCATGCAATGTGTTTTACCGTCGTGAGCGGCAATTACAGTCTCGAAGCGAGCCGTCTCTGCCGCTTTAACACGGTCAAACGCGGAAGCAACCTTCGACATGTCGGAGGCGGCAACGATCTTGTCCCAGCGCATCTCGTTCAGGGGAGCGTCGGGGGCGAGGCCGAAAAGCTGACGCCCTGCCCGGTTCATGAGAACCAGATTGCCCTCGAGATCCATCAACCGGATGCAATCTGGGCTGCTGTCGAATATGCTACGAATGAAGGTTTCGCTTTCCTCCAGTGCCAACTCCGCAGCATGGCGTTCGGAGATGTCGAGCACCGACCCGGCGAAGCCAATGAGGTCGCCATTGGACGTCAACCGTGGCTCGCCAAGATCAATCACCCACGCCCAGGTTCCATCCCTACGGCGCAGGCGGTATTCCACACGTGTGGGTGCCCGGTTTTGTACCGCTTCGACAAACGCAGCCATCACGCTGTCACGATCCTCGGGATGAATGGCGTTCAACCATCCTGACCCCAGCGCCTCGTCGCTCGACTGCCCTGTTGTTTCGGACCATCGGCGGTTAAGATATGTCGTCTCGCCCTTGGCGTCGGTCATCCAGATCATCACCGGCGTGCTGTCCGCGATGAGGCGGAAACGAGCTTCGCTTTCACGAACCGCTTCCTCGGCTTTTTTCCGCTCATCAATGTCTTCAAGCAGGCCGTACCAACGGGTAATTGCCCCGTCCTCATCTCGGCGTGGCGCCGCACGATTGCGGACCCACCTAAACGCCCCGGTAGCGCTGCGTATACGACACTCCACGTCAAATTTGGTGCCAGTTCGGATTGACGCTGACCACCTCCGTTGTACCTGGGGCAAGTCGTCGGGATGGATGATTGTTGCCCATCCCGAGCCAAATGCGTCTTCCGGTGCGCGGCCCGATATTTCGAGCCAAGTCCGGCCAACCTCTTCGACCTCCCCGTCGGGTGTGGCAACCCACGGCACTTGAGGATGAAGTTCGATCAAAGAGCGATAATGTTCCTCGCGAGCGCGAAGGGCGCGCTCGACATTACGCAATTCGGTCACGTCGTTGATGACGGCAACCACCAGCCTCAACGGAGCAGCCGAAGCCGGCAGTGTTACGCAGTGTTTATGGGTAACAAGTGTCCTCCGTTCTCCCCGAGGCGTTGTAATTGTCTCCTCGAATATCCGCTCTCGTCCAGTCCTCAAAATCTCGCGGTCGACGGCGATGATTTCGTCAGCCTCCTCTTTGGGCAAAAAATCATGGTCCGATCGTCCGGCAATGTCATCTGGCTTACAGCCCAGGAGGGCGCAGGCGGCTGTATTGAGATATACAAAACGGGAATTCTCATCTTTGACGATGACCGGGTTGTGAAAGCCGGCAAAGATCGCTGAGACAATATCGAGCGTTTGCCCGCTTCCCGTATGATGTTTGGACGAGGATAAAAAAGGCATCATACACCTGCAGTCGCGAAGCTCAGTATTACGCCCAACGCAGTAGCTCGCGTTTGGGTTCAATTACAGACCCCGACCCGCCTTGCGGTTGCTTTCAAGCCGCGCAATGCAGCCGCTGATTTTCGCCATCAAAAGATCGAGATCCACCGGCTTCGTCAAATAGTCGTCGGCGCCAGCTTTCAAGCCATTCAGCGTGTTTTCCTTATCCGTCATCGCAGTCAACATGATGAACGGGGTATTGGAGAATTCCGGATGATTGACTTGGATCTCAGCCAAAAGCTCGTGCCCGGTCATCACTGGCATCGAGACATCGCAAACGACGATGTCTGGCCACGCGGTCAACATCTTCTCCAATCCCTCCCGTCCGTTCGCGGCCTCCAGGGTCTTTAGCCCTGCGTCCTGAAACTCCTCGACCAGGAGTTTTCGAATTTCGGTCTCATCATCAATGCAAAGAATAGTCGTCATCTTGCCGGCACCTCTTAGGCTGCGTCCTGTTCCAATCTCGGGTGGTGATCCACCGGAAGCGAGATCGTAAAGGTCGTCCCTTTGCCAATCTCACTGGTGACCGAGATTGTTCCACCGTGCAGCTCGATGATTTCGCGAACGATATTCAGTCCAATACCCGTGCCTGCGATTCCCGTTGCACTACGGGCTCTGAAATATGGCTCGAAAAGACGTGGAAGGTCGTCAACATCCATGCCGATGCCCGTGTCACGAACGCTCACCTTCGCCCAGCCATCCTCCTGCCAGCCGCGCATGTAGATTTCCGACGAGTGAGGAGAGTACTTCACGGCGTTCGAAAGGAGGTTCGATACGACGCGATCGACGGCGTCTGGATCAAAAGGCATCGATTGAGGAAGGGACGTGACGTCAACATGGATGTCGTGGGTCGCGCTGATGTCCCGTCTGCGCTTAACTGCTTCGTCTATTACCGTGGCCAATGAACACGGTTGCCTGTCAATCGCAATCGTACCTGTTCGCAACCGTCCGGCAGCCAAGATGCTTTCCATCAGCTCGACCATCCGAGCGACAGCCCCTTTTATCTGCGCGGATTTTTCGAAGAGATAGTCGCTGGTGACCGCTGTCTTCGTCCGCGTTAATCGCTGGGCCGCGCTGTCAATGATCGCAAGTGGCGTGCGGAATTCGTGGGAAATCATGGCCACGAAGCGGCGCTGCAACGCGTTGACCTCGCGTTCCTGCTGGAGCAACCGGTCGAGTTCGGCATTTTTCCTGCTGACTTCTGCAGTCCTTGCCTCGACCAGCTTCTCTAGTTCGTCCCGATGTTCAATCAGACTCTGTTCGCTTTTCCTTAGCGCGTCCAACGCGAGCCGCCGCTCATGGACGTCTTCGAGCAAGCCGTACCATCTGGTGATCTTGCCGGTTGGTGATCTTTTCGGCGCCGCACGACTGCGAAACCAACGAACTTCCCCACCTACATTAGCGACGCGGAACTCGATGTCGAGCGGAGCGCCTGTCTCCACCGAGCGTGCCCAGTTTTCTTTCACTGCGAGCAGGTCTTCTTGATGAACGGAGCTTTCCCACCCGGAGCCGGCGGCTTCGTCACAGGACCTCCCTGAAAGATGCTCCCATTCGGCCCCAACTTCGATGATCTCCCCGGCAGCATTGGCTAACCAGGGCGTTTGAGGATGGAGTTCGATCAGCGATCTGTGATGCTCCTCGCTCGCCCGAAGAACGCGCTCTGCCTTCCGCAACTCGGTGACGTTCTGAAACTCCACGATCAGGAATTCCTGTACTGTGTCGTCAAAAGCCAGACAAACGCGCCGTTTGTGGGTCTTGAGGGTGTGGGGTGAACCGTCCCGCCCAGTAATCACCTCTTCGAAGAGCTTTTCCTCTCCAGTTTCGAAGATCTGGATGTCCACGGCTCGGATCGCATCGGCCTCAGCCTTGGGCAGAAAATCATAATCTGTTTTACCGACGACGTCTTCCGATCTCGCGCCTATCAAATCGCAGGCGGCGTCATTGAGGAAGAGGAACTGAGATGCGCTGTTCTTCACGATGATCGGATGCGGCGCCTTCTTGAAAATCTCCGCTAGCACATCCTGTCTGGGCAAAGCGTTAGGCAGTTCAGTACGTGCTGCAGTCATAATTATTTCCTTGCACTCGCCGCGTGTTGGATCAAAGATGCGGGTCGTCGTCTTTCTGACTACCAAAGGAATATTATGTTCCCCTCAACTAAGCCGCTAAAACTTTAGCGTCGGCTATTCGACCGGGCACCACTGCTGCGTCGCCTTTTCGCCGCGAGCGAACTTTTCCTCAGACACCTCCTTGGCCAACGAGTGTAAGTGGAGGCGGAACGGGCGATCAGTTTTCATTTTTATATCCTACTAACGGCCGACTTGATCGTTCACGCTCGACGAAGCTTAATAAGTTTCTGAGAACCTGCGGTTTTGCCCCAATCAACAATCTCAGCGGCCGGCGCGCCAGAAGCGCCGGCCGTCTTGATTGCAGTGGACATTTGCTCTAATCCTTTGAAACCTGTTCACCCCTTCTACGACCCAGCGTAAAGTCCCTGGTCCCTAAGCAGCACAGGGCAATCTTTGGTTTAGGGTAAAGGGCCCCGCACGGGACAGCGCGCCGGCCCTGTCGTTTGAGCCGAAGCGGTCCATCTATTCTGAAACAAAAATCATGAACGCACCTGCGGACAGAAACATCGACGCTAACGTCTTCATGGCGGAGATCGAGGATGTAATCCGCGCCATACCCGAAATCAACGAATCCTGGGCCGCCCTGGAGCATTTTGAATGGCTGGGTCGCGTAGAAGCGATCCTTAAGCATCCAGCTGTCAACAAGCAGGCAGAAGCGCGAGCCTTGATTCGAGAAGCCCTTGGCAACAAATCAAAGAGCACAGCTCGAAGCCAACTTCTAATCCTGCTAAAGAGCGCAAAAAGCCGCCTCCGGTGATAATTGGCAGCCAATCCTGATGTGGCGGACAGCCTCTGCTACCGGCATCGCAATGCGCCAAAGTGGCCATCCACCACATCCGGTCGGGGCTTTAGATTGAAGGCGCTGAAGGACTGCTCCGCCTATAACGGCGATCAATATTTGGGGAGATTTGGTTGGAGGGGCCTTCAAGAAAGGCATTGGCGCTGAGGTGACCTATTCGATGGGATGAAAAGGAATGCGACCACTGAACGCGGGATAACACGCAGACGGCGGCCGAGGCGGCACGCACCGCCGAGGAGTTTTGGGACGGAATGAAAAACAAGAACGACATAATAGGAGCAGACGCCATCGTCATGCCGAAATTGACCTGACGCTGCTGCTTCTTTTCCGCGAATGATGATTGCAGTATCTCGGTGTGTATGGACAAGATTGAGCGCGACAACCTGATCGTGAAGATGGCTGCTCTCGGGGTGAAGCCTAAGGCGATAGCTGACGAGATAGGCATTCCGCTGTCGAGGGTAAAGAGTGCCCTCTCTAGCCACCAGTTCTGCATAACACCATTTGATCCACCACAAGGCATGAGTGTGAAAACTGCATGGCGGATATACGTCACTTTGGGCGATTGGCCATCCGATGAAACGATGGAGAAGCTCGCTGGGCGAATGGAGCAATTCATGCGAGCGCCCGGTACACGCCTGAAAGATTGGGAGGAGTATCGCATGTGGCTGGCCGGCAGCGGATATCTCTGAGGGAGCAGCTGAGGAATAACTCTCCGCCACGATTGCAAGTTTGGCCTCGTTGCTGAAACGGCGACGCCGCCCGCTATCGACAATCTCCATACGGCTAACTTGCAGCCGCTTCTCAAGCGTTAAATCCACGGTTCTCACACTGTCTATATTGACGTCCATATAGACAGAACATCCAGTTCGCCTCACTTCTCAGCAAGGCGGCCCACCTCGGATGCGTACAGATAACCGCCAATACGATCGAGATCTTCCACAAGGGCGAGCGGATTGCTGCTCATCGACGCTCCAGCGGCAACGGCAAGCATGCGACGATCCCTGATCATAAGCCCTCAGCGCATCGCCGCTTTGCTGACTGGACGATCGAACGCATTCGACGCGAAGCCTCTGCCATTGGGTGGGATGTTGCGCTGCTGTGCGAGCGCATCCTCGCCGACAGGCCGCATCCTGAACAAGGCTTTCGAGCTTGCCTCGGGATCATCCGCCTCAACAAGAGCTTTGGCCGCGACAGGGTCAATGCCGCTTGCGGCCGTGCGCTGGAGATTGGAGCCCAGACATATGGCTCGGTGCGCTCCATCCTCGACAATCACCTTGACCGAACGGCTGCCTCAAATAGAGCGGCGTCGCATGGACCGGTCCATCATGAAAACATCCGCAGACCCCGCTATTACCACTAAGGAGAACGAAGATGCTTCTCATCCAACACTCGACAAACTGAACGCCATGGGCTTGGCCGGCACGGCAAAAGCCTTTGGCGAACTCAGCGGCAACGGCGAAGCCGCAACATCTCTCGCATGCTGAATGGCTCTGATTGTTGCTCGAACGGGAGTGGCGTTCCCGCTACGATCACAAGCTTGCTGCACGTCTCAGCTTCGCCAAACTGCGCCACCAGTCGACGCCGGAAGATGTCGCGATTATCGCAGCGAACGCGGCCTTGACCGCGCGCTCTTCATGAAATTGCGCGGCAGCGACTGGATCAGTCCTCATCACAATCTGGCATCTGCGGCCCCTCGGGTGTCGGAAAGAGATGGCTGGCCTGTGCGCTTGGCCCCAAGGCTTGCCGAGACGATCGTACCGTTCTCTATCAGCGTGTTCCGAGACTATTCGCCCAGCCCGCACTTGCGCGTGGTGACGGCAGACCTTCGGTCCTTCGAAAGAGCAGTTCAGCCTTCTGGAAAGACTGCCAGGCAGAGGGAGGCAAGGGCTGCTGAAAGGCAGCTTGCCAGGGCGAGAGGCCACCAACCAAGGTCAAGGAACGGCGCGGCGATAGCGGTACCTGTCGCCGTGAACCCCAAGATGCCTGCCACAACCAGTGCAGCGCCACGAGAATGATCGCCCTTCGAGGCTACTATGGCCTGATGGAAGCCGATTGGACCCCGCAGACCGAACGCTCCATTGGTGATGGCCCAGATGGGCACGATGACAGCAAGGCTGCTTCCACCAAACTGAACATAGGCAAGGATCAGCAGAAAGGCAGTGAGCAAGACTCCCGTTCCGAGGTAGATCATGCGCTCGATCCCGAACTTGCTGGCAAGTGTGCTGGAAAGATTGGATGCCAGAATAAAGATGGCTATTCCGCAAATCTGCAGAAGGATGAAATCCTCAATGCCGCCGCCCATGATCTCTGTCATCACGACCGGTGCGCCAAAGACAAAGATGAGGATTGCGGCGAGAGAGAAAGCCTGGCTCAGCGCGTGCCGAAGGAACACCCCGTCCCGCAGGATCGACAAGTAGCTTCGATGAGTCTCAAGCGCTACAGTCCGATCCGGAAGCGAGCGGCTGTAGACCACGCAGGCGATGGCGCAGAAGATCGCAAAGGCTCCAAGAACCAGGAAGGATGTTTCCCAACCGCCCATGCCGAGCAGAAGCGCACCTGCCACCGGGGCAAGCGCCGGGGTTAGAGATTCGATCGAGCCAAGCCGACCAAACATTCCGACCGCTTTGTCACCCGTGAAGAGACCCTGGATGAAACCTGGGGCAAATACTGCAGGACCAGAGCCGAAAGCTCCTTGAGCAAACCTGAATGCCACCAGCCACTCCAGCGTAGGCGCGAATGCTGCCAGGATGGAGGTGAAAGCAAATAGGGTCAGCGACCAGATCAGGAGTCTGCGAGGCGAATATCTCGCGCCGAGTTCACCGAATGTCAGCAGACCCACAAGCGTTCCTGCGGCATAAGCTGCCAGCACCATCTGGGCTAAAGCGGGCGTGCCGCCCAATTCGTGCGGCATCTCGGGGACCGCGGGAAGGACTAGGTCAGTTCCGGCGATACCGAGGATTGTGCCAAACGCAATAAGCGAAAACATGAAGGCGGGCGATGCAGATCGGATCATGGCCCCAAATACCATAGGGGAAAAATCGGACCTATCACCTGGCACTTATGGGACCGAACAAATTGGTTGATGAATGTCTGGGTGTGTGCCTCTCTGGTAGCCTCGGTGAGGGGGCTGTATTCTAGCTTTGTTTCGCTTACCATTGTCTTCCCGTCCTCGGTCCGCGAGAAGATAGTATTCGGCCGCTATGAAGCAACCAAAAGCTTGATTTTGGCCAAATATGGTCCACTCTGCGATCCTTTCATCCCATCCTTTTCAAAGTGCCAGCCGCTTTCCTAGTAGATTATTTTTCCTACACACCCGACCCCTCTGTTCATCACCCCGGAACATTCATATGCTGCCACCGCGCCCGGCTCGTCCCCGGGACAAGGGAGCTCGCCAATGCTAAGTGAATATTTGCAGCCTGCTCGTCAAAGCGTTCTCCTTCCAGATGAGGTTGCAACGCTGCAGCGGATTTTCGACCAAACTTGCTGTACGCTGGGCATCCAGAAGACGAGTGCTCAAGCCGAAGGACTAGCGGCCACATTGGTCAATCTCTACGAGCGCGGAGTTCGGACGGAGGACCAGCTGTCTGCCATGGTCGATAAGATCGACTTCCTCTAATTACGCCCTTCGGCGTAGTTGATCCTTCGGGCTCCATAGGCGTAAATTTCGGGCATAGGTCGGGCAGAGAAGAGCCCCGGCCGCGAAAGCCCGCGCTTCTGGGGATTGACGCGGGCTTTCTACATTCCAACCACTTGTGGCGATTAGGACCGGAGTTCTATCCGCCCTCCGCCCTCGCGCCTATTCAGCGTCAGGGCAAGAAGTCCCGGTGTAACTGGCTCAAAATGTAGTCGGCTCTTCCGGCGACCGAAGTTTTGGGGATCAACCGAACTTTGTAGCCGAGTGACGGGTATAGCTTCACGAGACGATCATACTCGGCAACCGCTTCCTCCAAACCGTGCCGTCGCTCTGAATCAGCCTGGTACAACTCCGGCCAAGGCGGGGTCATGAAGACATCTACATGAAACCGGTTTGCAGCAATGAGGTCCAACCGAATCGGCTCCCCAGTCGCATGATGTAGACCTGCAACTGCATCAATAAGCCCCCGGTCAAAGAACGTCACGGACGCTCGCCTTTCGGCATCGGCCAGGTCTTGAAGTGCCATCTCTATTGCTTTTCGTGCGAAAGCCGCCATGTTAACCCATGGCAAAGCTTCTCCCCCAGTTTCAAGTTGTTGTTTGACAATACGACGCCCGGGTTCCTCAGCAATGGCGAAGCCCCGCTCTTGAAGTTCTCCAAGCAGAGTTGATTTTCCACCGCCTGAACAGCCAGAGACAATAACATATCGCGTATGACTTTCCTCGGCGCTCCACGAACCTCTCGAATATGTTGTCATTTTGCGGTTAATCGGGCTCATCCTCAATTTCTGATTAAGCGGCAGCATTCTCGCCCTCCAGTTCTGAGCCAGCGTGACCGTACATTGTTCGCTTCAGCATGTTGAGGCGGTTGATCTGCGCTTCGGCTTGACTGTTGCTCCAAGGGAATTCGACCGCATTTCTTAGGACATCAATGTCCCGGGGCAAAACGCGGTGGCTAAACACATGATCGTCGTGAATTCGGTGTCAACGGCATCATTGATCCATCCATCCAGCGCCTCCTAGCGCTGCGCAAGATGCCGTTGAAGCGCATAGCCAAGCCCACGCATTATGGCGAACATTGGAGAGCCCTGCTTTAATACATTGACCTTTCTGACCTGACGATCTGTCAGCAGGCCGCGCGGTTTTTCGCACCAAGCTGCAGCCACCAAAGACGAGATCATATGGTTTGCTGGGAACACCTGCCAGCGCCGGGCAGGCAAGCGCCGCCGCCAGTCGCGAACGACCACACGACAGCACCTACATTCCATCTACGTTCCGGTCGCTGGAGCCGCGCGAGACGAACGGTACGGACTCGATCTCTACCAGGAGGCCGTTTTTTTTGAGGAAACGCCTGAAATTGTCGCGCACCGCCCCGAGGGGAAACCGACCAACCGCGGCGTCGCGGCACGCCCTCAGCATGGTCTCATACGCCACATCTCGCTTGTCCGCAGGCCATTCCTCCAGGAAGTCAAAAATGTCGTCGAGGCAACCTACCTCCTGAACGAAGTGCTGTCTTTGCACAAAAAGAGGTCGGCTGAACAGACTGCCAGTCATTGGGTCCTCCATCTG